>NZ_PYHU01000026.1:0-12826 GCF_003989595.1 Alteromonas sp. KS69
ATATTCACGATCTCACCCTGGTTCAGAGGGCGGCATTCCTACGAAGCTTGCTAAGGTCATCGCCAATAATGGTCACCCTACGTTAGCCATTGCTTATTTCAAAGCCGATATGCTTCCCAAAGAATTAGAAGAAATTCCCCTCTCCTATTTCGAAAAAGCGACAGCTTGGCTAAAACAAAAACACCCTGCGCGAAAACATATCACGCTCATCGGATGGTCTAAAGGCGCCGAGTTGGCGTTGCTGCTTGCGTCCCGCGACACTGTATTTGATCGTGTAATCGCGATTGCACCAAGCTCAGTGGTGTGGGCAGGCATTCTAGATGATTGGCAAACGGTACCTGGCTCAAGCTGGAGTCACAACCAAAAGGGATTACCCTTTGTTGCCTTCAATCCAACCGGACCTGTTGAAGGGTTGTTAGACCTATATACCCAATCTTTACAAAATAGAACGGATGGAGGAAGTGCGACAATCCCTGTTGAAAATATTCGCGGAAATGTTGTGCTTTATTCGGGGGGAATGGATGAAATATGGCCGTCCTCTTCTATGGCGGCTTCAATCTGCCAACGTATGATAGAAAATGAACGGTCTCGTTGTAAGCATATTGATTACCCAAAACTAGGCCATCTGTTAGATTACAAGATGCTTAACGCCTCAGAAGACTTGTACAGACACTTTGTAAACAGCATCGCCGGCAAACAATAAAGAATAATTCTCTAAATCGACCTAGGGTTGGTTCAATCCAATTCAAATACGCTACAGTGGCGAGCTAGACAAACAGGGACTGAAAGTTGAAAAAAGTTGCGATTATAACTGGGGCTAGTAGAGGTATTGGTGCCGCTACCGCTTTTACGCTATCTAAAAAGGGTTACCACGTTTGCATTAACTATTTGAAGAATGAAAACCTTGCTAAAGCTTTATGCACTTCAATTAACAGCAGTGGCGGCGTTGCAATTACTCATAAAGCGGATGTCTCAGAAGAGGCAGAAGTTCAAAGCATGTTTAACAAGGTTAACGCTGAGTTCGGCACCGTTACGCATCTGGTGAACAATGTAGGTGTGCTTTTTACAAAAACTGCATTTTCAGAAATTAGTGCCGAGCGCTTCACAACAATTCTGACTATTAATGTACTAAGCGCTTTTCTTTGCTCGAAAGCTTTTGTGAAACAAGTTCAATATGATGGCGCCATTGTGAACGTTTCTTCTGTTGCATCTCGAACAGGAGCCCCGTTTGAATACGTAGACTATGCTGCATCAAAAGGCGCTATGGATACGCTTACTACCGGAATGTCATTAGAGCTTGCTAGCCAAAATATTAGAGTCAATAGCGTGCGCCCAGGCTTTATTGCCACCGATATACATGCAGACGGAGGTGAGCCAGATCGCGTAAATCGCCTAAGCTCACAAATTCCGATGGGACGCGGAGGCAATACACAGGAAGTAGCAGATGCTATCGCATGGTTATTATCAGATGAAGCATCTTACGTTACAGGTTCATTTATTGATATTGCGGGTGGTAGATAAGTTAGAATAATCACAGACTACATTTATGCGATTAATACGCAGTAAAAAATTCGAGTGAATTTCTCCTTGATAGATAAAAGCTATCTCCAAATATTATTGCTAACTATAGCCAATTATTTAAGCTACAAGCGTGATGATATCACATAACAAAAATCGCAATTTGTATTACAGTATCTGTTTTTTAACGCATTTATGTGTTTCGTTTATATTTTTACAACGTGCAGAAACGTTGCTGGCGTTTTGCGCAAAAGACGAAACCGTTTTAAAATTTGGTAACCAGCTTTAAAACCAACTCAACGATATTCTAAAAGAGAGGTATACATTATGTTTACTAAAGAGATGGTGCATACTGCGCTACAAACGTGGTGCGACAATGTTGTAAAAGTTGGGAAAGTACATACCGAAGGTGGAGACGTGCAAGCGTTCTCTCTTCAGGTGCTCTCTGACAGCTACGATTATGACAATGGTCATGTTTTGTTTAAACCTACCTTGACGTTTGGTCAGCAAACGTTCCGCCCTACGAAAGAAGGCGCGCTATCATATTTTGTGGGTGGAAACAGCGATTACCCCAACGACAATGGTTTTAAGCTCAAGCCTTGGGTGAAAGTATGGTACAGCAAAGAAGACTTTATTCTTAACGGCGAATTAGCCATTGTGCAGTGTAATGTTCACTTTATTGGGGATGACGACAGTCACATTTTTGTGAATAAAAGCTTTGTCTTTAAGCAATGTGACGATGGCAAGGTGCGTATCATTTTGCATCAATCCTCACTGCCTTATCAGCCATAAGTAGATTATTGAACATTAACCCAGCGCGTTGCATGTTATCAAAAAAATAAATGCAACGCGGTATTAGCGCTATCGATTACGTCTGTTATCTTCGAACTCACTTTCAAGCACGCCTTCACGTTGATTGACCGGGAGCATTTGCTGGTCAAATTCACTATGAGGATTGGTTTCGTTATAAGCCAGTGGTTCATTTTCGCAATTGAGTGAGTTCGTTAAAACTGCTACACAAACTGGCTTCTCAGCTTTGGCACTAGGATCGTGACTAAACGTACAAGCAGAAACTGTGGACAATGCGCCCAGTGCTACTAACCATAAAGCTGCGCTTCTTATAACTGAACCGGTTATCGTCACACCATGGTGTTTAATCATTGTAAACCCCTAAATTAACTAACGTTATTTACCAATTTGGTATACAGTATTTAGTTCTCTTTGAGTACAATATCATTTTTAAATTGGGCGATAAAGCGCTTTGAAATAACCCTGTTTTAGATACATATCCTGGCCACCAACGATAGTTTATCAATATTTATTGATAGGCCCTCGTTCACAACTTCGAAACCATATCGGTTATTATGACAAAGTAATTAACAATGGGTATATTTTCCTTTATATTCAATAAAGGCTATACATAGCCAAATTTCAATGGAAAGGGATGAAATGAACGTAGATAAAAAAGGATCTTTGGTAGTTGTAGGTACAGGTATTACTGTATCTGGCCAAATGACCTTAATTACGGAAAGCCTACTTAAAACAGCTGATATCGTATTGAGCGTTGTAACACAGTCGGCGCTAATCAATCTGCAAATGATTAACGCGAATGTGGTGTGTTTACGTCACCTTTATGAGCAAGGCAAATCTCGGGCACTCACCTACCAAAAAATGACGCAACGCATTGTTGATGAAGTCAAGGCAGGAAAAAAGGTGGTGGCGGCGTTTTATGGTCACCCTGGGGTATTTGTAAATCCCTCACATGAGGCCATCAAACAATTAAAAGATGAAGGTTATGATGCCGAAATGTTACCAGGGATTTCTGCCGAAGACTGCTTGGTTGCTGATTTAGGGCTAGATCCCGCACATTATGGATGTCAGTCGTATGAGGCGACTCAGTTTCTGCTTAGGCAATACACCTTAGACCCTCATATGATGCAGATTATATGGCAGATTGGCAGTATCGCCGATTTCACGCACAACAAACACCGAACATCGCACCCAGGCTTAATGCAGCTTAAAAATGAATTGTTGAAATATTTTTCTCCTCAGCACACCATTATAGTTTATGAAGCCTCTACCATCCCCATTGCAGCTCCTCGAATAGAATACCTTGAGCTAAAAGATTTAGCGGCAGTAATACCAAAACCTATCACTACGTTGGTTATCCCTTCTAAAGGATTACCAGATTTTGATATGAAATCGATGGCAGAACTAGATTTAACCCCTGCCCTTTTTGAACAAAAGTTGTTTGGCTAAAACGTAAGTTTCTAACTACATAAAATAAAGGAATAAAAAATGAACGATTTGTTAGTAAAGTTTCTGATTGCTATGGATAAAGATGAAAAGTTGAAACAACAGTATGTCAGCGATCCTAAGGGGACTGCTGAAGCTTTTGGTCTATCTGACGAAGATGTCCAAATATGCGCAAAAAACGATGTTGCAGCGATAAAAAACCGATGTGAAGCTGAAGGCGCAGACAACCTAGAAATCAGTCACTCGAAATAGGTTGATACTGGCTAGATGGATTTAATTTTATGAGATTGTGGTGTCTTTTGTGGGTAGTGCTTTTAGCACTGCCTAGTTTTTCTGTGTTCTCTCAAGGCGCCACTGTCGATATTGATAAGGTATTGCAAACTGCCGATAAGAATGTATTTGTTAACCCCACGCTCGCAAAGAAGCTCCTTAATCAAGCCGAAAAGTATCTAGCAGACAAAGACCTTCCAGCCTATGAAGCTCACTTGCTTAACCTAAAAAGTCATTCGTATATTCTTGAGGGTAATTATAAGCTGGCTTATGAAATGGCCACCCAAGCAAAAAAACTAGCCACAGAAGCTAATAACCAATTGCAACTTGCCGAAGCGTTAAGGCGACAAGGAATAATAACCTATTTCTTTGATTTATATGGTGAATCTCTAGAGTTACTGCTTAATAGCCTGAGTATTCATCAGTCTTTAGATACCCCCTACATACAAAACACGCTACAAGCTATAGGGAATTTGTATGCTAAATCGAATCAATGGGCAGATAACTTAATAAATACAGGTGAACAACTGGTAGCCGAATCAATTAAACGCGGCAACAGCTATTATGAAGAACAAGGCTACGGTTTCATTGTGTCTGGCCTACTGGCTAAGGGAGAAATAAAGCAAGCGAAGTCGTTGATTGACCGAGTAAATACTAACCCCGACAAATTCGCGCCAATCTTAAATTTCTATTTGGCAAAAACTTACCTGCAATTAGGTAACCATGAAGAAGCGCTTGCGGTTACGGAAAATATTATCGATCATGCAATTGCTGGGAAGCATCGCCAACGTGAGCTAGCGGGGCTGACATTGCAGTCAGAGGTTTTACTCAAATTAGAGCGCATTGATGAAGCCACCCAAACGGTTTTGAAGCTCTTATCCATTGCACAAGATTTAGACATTACTGAATATCAGTATGAAGGCTTAAAGATGCAAGCCAATATTGCGCTACTTAAGGGCCAATATCGCGATGCCTATCAATTTCTTTTGCAACATTCAGAATTGAAGCAGCAGGTCTTTGATACCCGCCAATCGGAGCAACTAGCGTTTAACAGAGCCCGTTTAGAAACCGATCAAAAGATACAAAAAATTACTGAATTAGAACTTAGTCAACAACTGTCAGAACAAAATAGTACGTTTCAGGTGTACATCATTGTCACTATTTGCTGCGTCGCTATTCTTTTATTTTTTATGTTTGTTATTACGCTTAAACAGAAGCGAGAATTGCGAGAGCTTGCGTTAAACCTACAAAATGCCACCGACGCGAAGTCAGAATTTTTAGCCCGTATGAGCCACGAAATTAGAACACCTGTGAACGCCATAGTGGGTCTTACAAAGCTAACGCAAAAATCTGTTGTTAATGAAGAACAGAAAACCAACCTATCCCAAATTGAACAGTCGTCACAAACCCTACTAGGGGTAATTAACGATGTGCTAGATTTTTCAAAAATTGAAGCGGGAAAACTTAATATCGAATCTGAGGTATTTGAACTCGACAAACTGGTCGAGCAAGTCATTCGGTTACATGGGATAAATGCTAAAGAAAAGCGTATTGAATTGTTACAGTACGTGGCAAGAGACGTTCCCCTTCAAGTCTCTGGTGATGCGCTACGTATTGAGCAAGTGCTGAATAATCTGCTAAGCAATGCGATTAAGTTTACTGACGAAGGTATGGTGTTCGTATCGGTTAATAAAAAATACTCTGAACACGGTGTTTTACTTGAGTTCTCAGTAAAAGATACAGGAATCGGCCTTTCAACAAATCAAATAGAATCTCTGTTCGAAGCCTTTACGCAAGCTGATGAATCCATTACCCGTAAATATGGCGGAACGGGTTTGGGTTTATCAATTTGTAAGCACCTTGTCTCGCTAATGGGTGGGGAAATATGGGTAGAGAGTAAGCTTGGTCAAGGCGCTACTTTCTTCTTTACTGTATTAGTTGAGCAGCATAATCAATTGCCACAACCCACTACGTTAGGAAACCTAACGTTATCCGACTTAAAAGTGTTGGTGGTTGACGACACTATGCTTTCAAGACAAGCAATAGCGGAAGCGTTACTGCGCATCAATATCAACCCAGATTTGGCCACAGGTGGTAAAGAAGCGCTCATGTATCTGCGTACCGCTATGGCGAGTAACGTACCGTATGATTTAATCATTATCGATTGGAAAATGGCGGACATTGATGGCATCGAGTTAGCCTCAATTATTAATCAGGAGTTCAGTCAAGGTAAGCCTAATATTGCGATGTTGTCAGCTTATGATATTGAATCACTTAAAAACCTCGGGCGACCAGTGGGCGTAGAGTACTATCTACAGAAACCGGTTAATAGTAGCTCGTTGCAGAATTGCTTAC
Source organism: Alteromonas sp. KS69 (assembly GCF_003989595.1). Classification (NCBI taxonomy): domain Bacteria; kingdom Pseudomonadati; phylum Pseudomonadota; class Gammaproteobacteria; order Alteromonadales; family Alteromonadaceae; genus Alteromonas; species Alteromonas sp. KS69. Next base: position 6,400 of record NZ_PYHU01000026.1, read on the forward strand.
TGAGAATGTCTACTCGGGGCAAGCCTCAAATGGCATCGTTAGAAAGCGATGCAAAAGCTCCACCCGATTTCTCTGATAAAAATATCCTTCTGGTAGAAGATGATGCGATAAATCGTAAAGTTGCCAAACTGTTTCTAGCCGATACTAAGGCTAAGGTCAGTGTTGCAGAAAATGGCTTAATTGCTTTGCAAATGTTGGAACAAGAGAACATTTTCGATCTTGTCTTGATGGATATGCAAATGCCTGTGATGGACGGGTTAACTGCTGCTCAAAAAATCAGAGAAGAGTTAAAACTAGATGTTCCGATTGTGGCGATGACAGCACACGCTATGCAAACAGAGATAGAAAAAAGCTTTGCAGTGGGTATGAATGCGCATATTGTAAAACCCGTTAAGCCAGAATATTTGTATCAGGTATTAAGTGAGCAGTTTGTAAAAGAAGCTTAAGCCTAACATTTAGAAAAAACCGAGCCTCAACAAGCTCAATAACAACCTTAAGTTTAAGAATATATACAGAAACAAAGCACGGAACAAAAAAAGCGGTTAACCTGTTTTAGGTTAACCGCTTTTTATTTATGTTTACGTGTTCGCTGTTGAGTTTTAGGCGTTAGCAAAAGTACACACCTAAATTTCAGCGTTTTTGAATTAAACTATATAGGTGAACCCGGTGGTAACGGCTTCACATCGAACGCCCCAGACCAGTGACCTGATTTCCAGTAAGTATCGAAGTACTTATGCAAAACTTCATCAGCATCTCTATCGCTATCATCATCTAGCCATTCATCGAACTCAAGCAACGCACTGTGCATCGCCATTTTAGCTTCTGGTGCTAATGCTGGGTTTGTTACGGCTTTCATTATGGCATTCAATGCAACTAACTGTAGACGTGAAGCAACCACATCGCCTTTAGCCCCGCGTTTGTTTTTAGCACGATACCAATGTACGTTTAATATTTGGCGTACTAGCCCTTCCACACCCACGAGTGCTTTTGTTCGGCTACTTTGCCACGCTAAACGATTCAAACGTTCTGGGTGTAGTAATAACGACAATGCAAAATCACTGGCAGAAGCAGCTGCTGATACTGGGTCGAGCATAAGCCCCATTTTTCCCTGAAAATGCTCACGGGTAACATCATCACCGTACGCAGTGGGCGGAATGAGTGCTAATACGCTTTCTGGAATAGTTAAATAAGGCACGGTAGTGGCAGTAATAAGCTGCTGCATGGCACGTTGCTGTACCTGTGGTGCAACATCTTGCTGACCTTGTGGTGTGGTGTAATCGCCCTTACGCTCGTATTCGTAAATCAAGCCTCCCACTTGTTTTGCTACCGCTTCTAATTGAAAGCGATGGAGCAAATAAATTGGCACTAACGCATTTTCTAGTGACGACAAGCTAGCATTGGGTTTTAGTGTATCCATTCCCAGTTGATCAAGCGCATGCCGCCTGACCGCGGAGATTTCATCGAAAGCATCTAGCGGATCGGCACCGTTTTCCCACATGTGTCCGTTTGCCGAACTATGACGTGAACTTCTGGTATCAGAATCTGACTTAAACGCCAGTCCTTGATTACGAGTTTTAACAATTTGCTTAGCCAAACCTTCGGCTTCTTCATTGAGTGAACCGAATTCTTGATAGCCATAAACAATAGCGTGTTTATCCCAGGCCCCTATGCCCTTATCGTAAGCCCCTTCAAGGCTAATTTTATCACCTTTTAGGGTAATGCGCGGGTGTGGATAATCCATCACAGAAGCCAAGTCGTTTTCACTAGCTGCAAAATTGTGTGCTATGCCCAAGGTATGTCCTACTTCATGGGCAGAGAGTTGCTTGATGCGATCTAACGCCATGGCTTCTTGTTCAGGTGAACTAGCATTATCACCAGAAAATGGGCTGGTAAGCCCTAGTGCGATTAAATAGTCTTGGCGAACACGCAGTGAGCCCAGCGTCACATGGCCTTTAATAATTTCACCCGTGCGAGGGTCGACCACGGACGAACCATAAGACCAACCTCGGGTAGCGCGATGCACCCAGTTGATCACGTTGTAACGTACATCCATGGGATCGGCATCTTGGGGCAACACTTTCACCTGAAAGGCATTTTTATAACCTGCCGCTTCGAAAGCTTGGTTCCACCAGCTGGCGCCTTCTTTTAATGAGGACATCACCGGTTCTGGAATACCTGGGTCTAGGTAATACACAATAGGCTCAACCGCTTCGCTCATAGGCGCATGTGGCGATACCTTGGCAAGACGATGGCGTGTAATAAAGCGCTGCTCCGTAGGCTCATTAATTGCCGTAGAGTAATCGAAATAGCGGAATTTCCAATAACCTGAGTAGGGATGATAGGCCCTTGGTGTATAGCCATCGTCAGGTAATGCAACAAATGAATGATGTAGGTGCACCGAAAGGTTTTCTGCATCTGGCGTGACATCTGTCAAATAGTTACCCGGCTTGCTGCCAGCAAACGTAACTAAGGCTTCAAGCTCGGTGTTTTTCTCAAACCCCTTTGTGCGCGGTAAATATACTCCGCTACGGCTTTTGTCTGCTTTAAAGCTGCCTTGTTTTTTAGCTGATAGCCGGTTACCGATGCCATGAATATCACTAAATAAAAAAGGTGTGTAGTCGATTAGATTAGCACTATCACTTTTTGCCACTATGACAAAGCCTGCTAATACGGAACTGGCAAAGGCTTCATTAATACTTTGCTTTTCAGCTGCGCTACCATGGGCTGCGCGGTACTTAGTATTTAGCTGCTTCAGCATCAGCTTATTGCCAAAGCGTTCGAAGGCAATTAAGCGAGTCCGCCCTAACTGGCCTCTATCTAAACCAATATCGTTAGAGCCTACGCCGTAAGGTAAGCTGCTTTGAAATAAAAACTGGCGCTCATCGTTGGGTATCGATAAATACACTTTGTCATTTTCATCATCATAATACACGGGGATGAGGCCTTCTTTGGCGGACATCTCTTTAGTGAATTCACTAATGGTGGGTAACGCTGCCCACACAGGTGTAGCGAAAACAGCGGACATAACAACAACCATGAACCACCGTATAGCGCTGCATGAGAAGCGCCTCTCACCCCTTGCCTTTTTATTACTTTGTTTGTTTTCGACCAACACGACTGATTTCCTTTTAAATAACGCAAACGCTGTATTTTACTTTTTATATCATCTCAACTTATACCTCTTCTACCCTATCGTAAGTGTTTGATTATGCATATGGCTATTCATCGAAAAACACTGACTATTGCGTGAATTTTTAATGGGTAAAGCGCTAACCTAGTCGCTGATGGTAAATGCTGGTATTGATTGCTATTAAAAATCGCGACTAGAACCGCTATTGGTCATTACAGTTGGCTAACGCTACCTGCTTTTGCTATTAGATATGGCGACTTTGTTGGTAATTAGGTTTGCACAATTGATATAGTACGGGGCATTGTTACCCCACGTTGTAAGAAAGCATGTTGAAGTACGCTACTCGAGCCACCACCCTATCCCCTTTTTTAGCCATGGCCTATGGTGAGAAAGCCACTGCGCTTAGTAATCAAGGACACGATGTTATTCGGTTAAACTTGGGTGAGCCTGACTTCGGCGCGCCCACGCCGGTTGTTGAGGCCATGAAGCAGTCGTTGTCTCAAGCTGATTACCCGTATACTTCAGCATTAGGCTTGCCTGAACTTAGAAGCGCCATTGCTCAGTTCTATAAAACTCAGCACAACGTTGATATTCCAGCTTCGCGCATTGTAGTTACCGCTGGCGCATCAGCGGCGTTGTTATTGGTGAGTGCAGCGCTCGTTGAGAACGGCGATAAGGTAATACTTGGCGATCCTTCATACCCTTGTAATCGTCGATTTTTAAACACCTTTGGCGGCGAAGTTACGTTAGTGCCGACTTCTAGCAAGCAACAATTTCAGTTAACCCATGACGATGTAACACACCATTGGGATAGTAAAACCAAAGGCGTGCTTATCGCTAGTCCGGCTAACCCAACCGGCACCGCTATTGCAGAAAAGGAACTATATAGTATTGGTGAAACCTGCAAGCAAAATGATGGATTTCTTATTGTTGATGAAATTTATCTCAACTTAGATTTACGCGATAGCTCGCCTTCTGCTGCAAAGCAACCTGCCCCACTTAACACGGTTTTGGCGAATGAGCGCTTGCACAACAATACTATTGTGATTAATAGCTTTTCCAAATACTTCGGTATGACAGGCTGGCGCTTAGGTTGGTGTGTGGTACCCGAGGGTATGACCCAAGTTATGGAGCGATTAGCACAAAACCTATTTATTTGCCCCTCTACCCTAGCCCAGCAAGCTGCGCTAGCGTGCTTTACATCGGAGTCACTTGCCCAATGTGAACAGAAAAAAGCACAACTGAGAACACGTGCTTCGTTTGTGCTGGACGCCATTGCAGACATGGGCTTAAGTATTGACGCGACACCAGATGGTGCGTTTTACGCGTACATCAATATTGAACCTACTGGTCTTACCGCCATTGAGTTCTGTGACCGTTTATTAGAAACCGAATATGTGGCATTAACACCCGGTGACGACTTTGGCGAACATAATGCTACTCGTTATGTAAGGCTGTCGTTTGCCACAGAGATAAGCCGTTTAAAAGAAGGCTTAACCCGTATGAAACGATTTGTTAAACCCTACCTTCGCTAACCGCTATTTATTCGCCTCTGTCTATTTTGTTTTAGCAAGTACTGCGCATTAAATACTGGGTGGTAAATTACGTGTGCATTCACACCCAAATCAATACTCAATTATTACCTAAAAAAATAATTTAACCTGAATGGATTGCGTATATTGGTTGCACGTAAGTTTTCCATGAAAAATAAAATAGGACACGATATTTATGAGTGATCAACGGGAATTCGATGTAGTCATTTTTGGTGCTACGGGCTTCACTGGTAAATTGGTAGCTGAATACTTCCAAAGCCAGTATGGCAGCGACAGCAGCGTAAAATGGGCTATTGCCGGGCGCAACGAAGCCAAGCTTGCGGATGTTAAAGCCGAATTAGATATTAGCGAAGATGTGGTAAGTATTATTGCAGATGGTGATGACGACGCTGCACTAGATTCGCTGACTAAGCGCACATCAGTGGTATTAACCACGGTAGGGCCTTACCAAATTTACGGTGAAAAATTACTCTCTGCCTGCGTTGACAACGGCACGGGCTATACCGACTTATGTGGTGAGCCTGCGTGGATGCACCAGATGATCAACAAATATGAAGCCAAAGCAAAAGATACTGGTGCCAATATTGTTTTTTCGTGTGGGTTCGACTCTGTACCTTTCGATTTGGGGGTTCACTTCTTACAAGAACACGCTAAAAAGCAAACCGGCGCCGCGATTGAATACGTAAAAGGCCGTGTAAGAAAAATGCAGGGTACGTTTTCAGGTGGTACAGCAGCCAGCTTAAAAGCTACTATGGTAGCAGCACATAAAGACAAATCGATTATGTCTGCACTGATTAATCCGTTCTCGCTTGCTGATGCTAACCAAAGTCACCCACAGCCAGATGGCACCAAGCCATACTACGACGAGTCTTTAGGTTCGTGGGCTGCGCCATTTATTATGGCGGCTATTAATACCAAGAACGTACACCGTTCTAATTACTTGGCAAACTTCGCTTACGGCAAAACCTTTCAGTATGATGAGATGATGCTTACTGGCCCTGGCGAGAAAGGCGAAGCGATGGCGAACCATGTTGCCCAAGACAAATCATTAGGTGGTGAGGGTGGCCCTAAGCCTGGTGAAGGCCCAAGTAAAGAAGAGCGGGAAAATGGGTTTTACGATGTTATGTTTATCGGTGAAGCAACTAATGGCGATACCCTTGCGGTATCAGTAACTGGTGACAAAGACCCGGGTTATGGCTCAACCAGCAAAATGATTTCAGAATCTGCCCTTTGCCTTTGTAAAGATGTGTCACTTTCTGGCGGCTTCTTTACACCTGCATCTGCATTGGGTGATAAGTTGATTTCTCGCCTCACTGAAAAAGCAGGGCTTACGTTTAACATAGAGAAGTAAGTTTTTTAAAGAAAAGCTTTTAAAGCGCCGCTGCGGCTCGCTCTGCACGCGGCGTTTTTATTTATAAGCAGCCCTTCTACTGTTTTCCTCTCTGCCCATCTCAGTTACTCAAAGCAAAAATTGTCAACAAAGTGTAAAGGTTTGAACAGATTTCGTATTATTTACTCCTAATCTTTGAACAACAAGATGCCTGCCCCCTCGCCGCTCCTTGCCCTCGGTATGCAAACGTCTGAAGAAATTAAAAGTAATTATAAATGCTTCAAAGGATTTGAAGGTTCAAATAGCAATCAATCTCCCCATTTTTTTAATGAGCATGTTTGTTTTTTAAATAAGCAGTTACAGGACATATTATGAAAAAATTAGCGTTTTTAGCGTGTCCGTCCGGTAATCCCC
>NZ_PYHU01000003.1:0-266949 GCF_003989595.1 Alteromonas sp. KS69
ATTCGTGGGGATCCCTCAGGGGCAGAGTACATTATCACCTAAGAGTCAACGTAGCTGACTCCGGCGTGTAAACCTTTGCGTTATAGTCTCCAGATTTACATACGGTTAGCAGAATTAAAGTACTCTGACCCTCATTCCGACCCTAATTCCAAAAAAGGCTTAAACCCTACTTTTGAATTCCTTTATAATTGTGCGTACTAAGGAGAAAGTAAAGTGAGTGAATACGCACGATATTTTAATGGCTACCCACAGACCGTTGTTGAGCAAGCACTGCAACTAATAGCCGAAAATAAGTTAAGCCATTACCTCGTTAAAAAGTACCCCAATGTGCATACTATAACGACCGACAAGTTACTTTATAATTATGCAACCGACCTAAAAAACCGTTACATAAAAAACGCGCCACCTTTTGGGCGGGCGGCGTTTAAAAAGCAAGGTGATATGGTCACGAATGCGTTGGGTACACATACCTATCGAATGCAGGGCAAAACACGTAAGCATGACTTAGCCATTAACAGCGACTTATTGCACGCCCCCGAGCCTTTATTAAAAGCGCTAGTGGTACATGAACTCGCTCACTTTAAAGAAAAAGACCATAACAAAAGTTTCTATCAACTTTGCTGTTATATGGAGCCGCAATACCATCAGTTAGAATTAGATTTGCGATTGTTTTGCGTTGCCGTTGCTATGGGCGAAAACCCTTACCTATAAGTGCTCTCGCTACCGATAAGTGCTCACGCCAGAATGTCGCTATGGTGGAGGTATTTATCCGACGTTGCAGTCATCATATCTTACTAAGGCACCACTCATTTATGTGCATTACAGCACTGACGAAATGTGCAATTACTGTGAAGTTTTCCTTTCATACGATTCAAGTTTAACAGTAACCTATTTAATACCCGTCACCCCAGAATTTCGCTCTGAAGCGTATTATATTCCCACCGTTGGCAGTATCGGTTTAGGTATTAATGGTATTCCAATTAAAGGCGATCCGCCTAGTGTTACGACTGCTGAAGCCGGTATTGGTGGCACGGGTAGCGGAAATATCCCCGCGTTAGATCATTGCGGTGGACATGCCGATCCTGCCGGATATTATCACTGGCACTTTATTCCTCAATCTATCAATACCGTGTTCGATGCACCAGAATACAATTTCACGAATCTGTACGGCATTAGTTGTACCAATACTTATATTGAATATGAAGATCACGCGGCGTTTGCTGGCTTAGCGAAAGACGGTTTTCCTATTTACGCCGCTTACGATTTGATTGACGGCGCCAATACCCTTCCTGCTGATGTAGCCACTACTGATGAGTGTAATGGTCATACTCATGCCACGGAAGAGTTCCCAGATGGCGCATACCACTACCACGCCTTAGAAACGGGGGCGCCAACGGTACCGGTCTGTTTGATGGGAAGTTACGTCGATAGAAACGATTTTACAGTTCAATGACCATGACTGTTCAATCGCCATCACTGTTTAAAACGTAAAGGGTTGATGCCTTATGCCTTTAAATATATCGGCATAAGGCTTATGGGTACTGCATATGCGTAAAAAAGTTAAATTTATCTTATTGGTTGGTGTATTGATGTTTTCAGGCGTAAGTAATGCGCACGATAGCAATATTGCCACTTTTCAAATTCGCCATTTAGATGATGGTCGCTGGATATATGAAGTGATGACGCCATTGTACGGTATAGATCAATCGCTTATTGCCAGCAGTAGCAATAAAGCTAAGCTCAAGGCAATACCAAAAGGCAGCACCGCTTATAAGCAACGTTTAGTGGCCCACATTAAACAAGCCTTTGATGTGAAGGCTTTTAGCCGAGGTGAAAAAACGCAAGAAGTGACCACAAGCCAATTGCGTTTGGGCGAGGGCAAAATAAAACTCGATGATCATTTGTCGGTGTTTATCTTTGAAATTCTGGGCATGCCAGAAAATGTAACGCAGTTGAAGTTTCGTATTAGCAACATGGCTAACAAGGACTCGCAGAACAATATCTTACGATTGATAGATGGCGCGAAGAACAAAAAGTACTTGTTGAACCATAAAAACAATTTTAGTGGGGTAGATAAAGGCTTCTTTTTCGCGCCTTAGTGCTTGTTAAAACGGGTTTAGCCGTAGCAAGTTATCCTTAGCTTACTTGCAACCCAAAGCGGCTAAACCATTTTAAGCAGAGCGTTAGCGTGGGGGAGTACATCGTCTAGTCAATAACATACTCACACGTCACTTCCCTATTTTAAATAATCAAAAACAATGTAGCAGCCGTGGCGGCTGCCATGGTGAAGTTGAAGCGCTTTCTGCGCATGGGCGAGCTAAGCCAAATTTTTATTTTTGCACCAACTGCGACCCAAATAGAAATACACGGAAATCCAATAAGCGCAAAAGCCATAACAATAGCAAGCCCCGATTCTGCGTAGTGTTCACCGGGAACCGAAAATGTGCCTACGCTAGCCAATGCCATCATCCACGCTTTAGGATTAATTAATTGAAACAGTGCGCCCTCCCACCATTTTAGTGGTCCTTGGCGGGTGGTTTTCTTGATTTCAATTTCATCAGTTGGGGCAGTGGCAATTTTAACGGCCAGCCACAACAAATACGCTATGCCTAGTACTTTTAGTACGGTATACAAGGCGGGAAATAATGTGAAAAGTGCGCCCACGCCCATCAGCGTACTTATCATTAAGCCTGCAACGCCCACAACAATACCAAACATATGTGGAAGCGATTTTTTATAACCATACTGCGCCCCAGATGCCAATAGCATTAAGTTATTAGGCCCGGGCGTTACTGTACTAACAAAAGCAAAGGTAGCGAGTGCAAAAAGTAACGAAGTTTCCATGGTGGTCCTTTTCTCTAATCTTCTATTTAAGCCAATAAGCGACGGTTGAGTTGCAAATTTATAGGCGTTACTAAACAACGCTACAGAATGGTACATTTAAAAGTTTGTATGTATTAGGGCCAAAAGCCCTAAAAATATGCCATACAGATGAGAGGAAACAATGACTGTATGCTCATTTATTATTGCAACTGTATGGTAAGTTATAGCGATAGGTTAGGGTATAGTTATCTGTATGGTTTTTGTCTGTATCGAGTAGAATGAATGACACTGTATGAGTCGCTTGCTTGTGAACTAAAAGCGCAAATAGATCGTGGGCTATTTGAACAAGGAGATAGACTTCCCTCGGTAAGGCAATTGTCTAAAGAGCACCACGTTAGTATCGCTACAGTACAAGAAGCCTATCGGGTTCTAGAGTCTCAAATGTACGTTGAAGCGAAGCCTAAATCAGGCTATTTCGTATCGTCAAATACCACATTGAATAACACGCCCAAAATGACTAAGCCGCCGCAACGGCCGATGGATGTGTCTCAGTGGGAAGATGTACTCAACATGCTGTTGAATACGTTTAACAAAGACAGTGGTATTGAAACGCGATGTCAGTTCCAGCACGCCATGCCTAACATGACCGCAAAAACCCTAAAGCCACTAACAAAACGCCTGCATGAGTTAACAAAGAACAGGCCGCTTGATGGCATGGTGTACGGTGATGTGAAAGGTGATCAGAGCCTTAGAAAACAGCTTAGCAGGCTTACTGCTGCCTCGGGCTGTAGACTGCAGTCGGATGAGTTTATCGTTACATCAGGTTGCCAAGAAGCATTATCGGTATGCCTTCGTGCGGTGGCCAATGCAGGGGATGTAATAGTGGTTGAGTCACCGGGCTTTTACGGTGCCATGCAAGCCATAAAAGGTGCGAATTTAAAAGCACTAGAAATACCTACAGACTCTGAAACTGGCCTGAGTTTAGATGCATTGAAACTGGCGCTAGATCAATGGCCGGTAAAAGCCATATTGGTAGCACCAACGGTCAATAATCCTCAGGGCTTTGTTATGCCCGATGATAAGAAAAAAGCACTTTACGATATGGCAAGAGAATACGATGTCGCCATTATTGAAGATGATATTTACGGAGACATCGCGTATTCCTACCCGCGCCCCAAAACGGTTAAATCGTTTGATGAGGATGGTCGGGTTTTATTGTGTTCGTCATTTTCCAAAACCTTAGCACCAGGGTTTAGGGTGGGGTGGATAGCGCCTGGAAGTTTCAGGAACAAAGTACTTCATGCGAAGTATGTTAGCAGCTCCATGTGCCCCACATTGCCTCAGCTCGCCATAGCAAGTTATATCGAACAAGGCGGTTACGATAAGCACATACGGGCAATGCGCCATTATTATTTGAGTGCACGAGACGCACTTCGCGCTGATATTAAACGCTATTTTCCACAAGATACGTGCGTAAGTTATCCGCAAGGCGGATACGTACTGTGGGTTGAATTAAATGCGAAATACGACGCGGTTAAACTGGCTGATAAAGCCAAAGAGCATGGTATTTATGTTGCCCCTGGGCAAATGTTTTCAGCGACTGGAAAATATCGAAATTGTTTGCGGTTCAATTTTATTGATGGCTCGCAGGAAGTTCGTACACAAAGTATAAAGTTGCTTGGCGAATTGATTGAGTCATTAGCTGAATAAGGGGAAAAGCATTGTGCGTTTGGTAAAAAAGTGTAGCAAACACACAATGCTGGGGGCGGTAAGTTAGTCTTTACTATCACACTCGCTTACGTCACCACCCATTTTTTCCTTCATCGCGATACATGCTTCACGCACTTTTTCAGCACCAGCATCCATCATGTCAGCACTTTTTTCTTTACCATCTTCGTACGCGTCAGAGGCCATATCTTTGCCGTCTTCATATGCATCGGAAGCCATGTCTTTGCCGTCTTCATAAGCATCAGAAGCCATGTCTTTACCATCTTCATAGGTACTTGATGCAGAGTCTTTAGTTTCATCCCAAGCATCAGCTGCTTTTTCTTTTCCTTCTTCGTAGCCGTCAGCTGCCTCGTCGCCAGCCTTCTCCATTTCCATCATGGCTTCTTTTTTGGCTTCTTCCGTTGCCTCTTTATTAGACTCAGAACAACCTACTACAGACAGTAATAATGCTAACGCAATTGCTTTGTTTTTCATGGTAAAACTCCTTTTGCCGAATTTAGTGCAAATGTTAAGGTTAGTGAAAATGTTACATTCATCTATTAGCGCTAAACTAGATTATGCTGCTAGCCTATTTATAACTAATATTTGATGGTTCCAGTCTAGCCTAAATATTCGTCAAAGTGTAAAGAGTATTTATGACCCCACTTACTTTTGAACTCACTGATTCATTAAGAGGGTTGAATTTCAATTTGTGGGTCGCAGTTAATTTTATCTACAGTAAATTCCTTGGTTAATTGCGAGCGGTAGGTGTGGTGTACCCAAACATCTAGCGCCAACTCACAGGTGTTTACGTTTACCCAGCCCTTAGTCGTTTTGTATTGCATTTTACCGGTTAACAGAAATGAAACTTTGTCATTTTGCCAGCTTTCCATTTCGAATCTCTGCCCCCGTCCTACATATTCTTCTTTATCACCCGCTCGGCGTGCATGGATCCAGGCAAATTTATAGCCCGCCGGTCCGTGCTTGTGAGCTGATGCAGTTTGATTCAGTAAGATAGTGATCCTCACGTCCCCATCGGCAAAATAACTTTGGGGTATTGATAATATTCCGTTTGAAAAGCCTTTCCCCTCATACTTAAAAAAGTAGGTTTCGCCTTCTGCAGTACCTTCGCCTTCTTTCAGCGTTTGCTCCAATAAATTGTCAGTAAATACTGATAAATTTAAGGTGTAGCTATAAGCTATTTTACGACATTGATCATCATGTTCCATCTGAAGCTCCTTTCAGGGTTTAAGTGTCGTCTTTAGCGCGATTAATTGCGTCTGTTAATTGGGGATGTAAGTACCCTTGCTTTTCCAGACTCAATAGCACATCTCTAGCCGCACTTCGCTTAGATGACACAAGTAAAAAATAGAATTCAGTTAGTGAAGCATTCATATCGTTCGACGGTTTCTCGGTGTTCGCTAACGTAAAATGCGTGAGGGCTAAGCTTTTACGTTCACCTTTCCCAACCTCTTTTCGTATATCCTCACCAATGGTGCAGGGGTGGTTGCGGCATTTTAAATGTAACTCCCACAGTAGACGCGGGGTGGATTCACTATTGAACTCAAGGGATGGTTGGGCAATATCTGTCATCACCTCTGAATTTTCGCGGTTTTCGAAACCCAATTTCACACTGTAAATTTTCTGTTTTATAGGCAGGTTTTTGGTTTTGTTAAAAGCAGCGCGAGTAAGGTTAAGTAGTGCTGGATTAGGGGGGCTGTCTTTTGTGTCGAAGAGCAAATAATAATCCCAATAGAAGAACATTAATGTGGCAACTTTGGTCATCCAGGCTTCATTTTCGGGTTCTTGTTTAGCCAGTTTCTGCGCCAGCATGACACCGTCGGTTATTGTTTTATCAGCACCTGATTTGTTGCCAACGGACATTTGCGCTTGTATTAGCAAATTAGCGGATGACAAAGTTTGATAGATAATGTTGTAGTCGTCAGGATTTTCGAGCAGTAATTTAACCGCAAGGGTATAGGCTTCTTCTGCCAATTTTTCTGCTTCATTGAATTCAAAAGTTTGAAAGGCCACTGCTACTAGTCCTAACAAAGAACCCCGCAGCGAGGCTTGTACTTCACTATGGTTAGGTTGCGAGATTAACATTTTGCGTTTTAAAGCGATGGAGTCACGAAAATTTTGGCTGGCGCTTTCGTACTGGGAAATACGAAGCGCTAAACTACCAATATTGTGTTGAGCCGAACTTACTTCCAACATCCATTTGGGGTTTAGCTCATCAAGCACTAACAGTTGTTGTGAATAGTTAAGGTACTTTGTCCATTCTTCGATGGTAGTGGTATAGTCTTGTTTGAAGTAGGCGATGACGCCAATCCAATAGTGAATGTTCCCTTTTAAGAACAACACTTGCTCGCTAGTTTGCGTTGTACTTTGTGAATACGCGTTTGCTGATGCAATGCCATTCGGTGCTGTTTCTTGTATTTTTAGCTGCTCTGCGTCCTGTTTATTTAAAATATTTAACGCTTGAGATAACTGTTCACCGGCATGTTCAAACTCTCCTCGGTTAATGTTTATCTCGGCTAAAAGCTTCAACGAGTTTGCTTGCCTTAGCCCATCACCGGTTTCAATACCTGCATAATAATCTAATGTTTTCTGCCCAACACCTTCGAGCACGTCCAGTTTCCCTATGGGCTCTAGCTGGCTGCGTAAGTCGCCCAACATGTAATCTACTAAGCTTTCAGCTTTGTTTCGAAGTACCTGTGCTTGGTGGGTTTGTTCAACAGCGAGTTGAGTTTGATTATTGCTATAAATGGCCAACCCCGTTGTGGACACAGCCAATATCGCCAGGGCGGCAATGGCCGACGTTTTATAGCGCTGCGTTTTTTTATGCTGGCCTTCAGAAAGGTGAATGAATAATGTTTCCTGCGGTGTTAAGTGCAAGTGGGGTTGCTTTGCCATCCAGCGAGCGTCGTCTAACTTTCTACCAGAGGGCAGTAACATGTCTTGAGGTTTACCCGCATTTAACCAGCGGCTGCAATCGGTATTGAGCTCCGTTCTTTTTAGTAAAGCCGCACGATTTTTTTGTGCCCAGTCGGTAATGCGATCCCAGTGTTTTAATAAGGCTTCATGGGCAACGCAAACACGCTTATTCCTCTTCGCATCAGGGGCTGATGTATTATAAGTAAGTTCATTTGCACCAAGGTCTGATTCGGTAACGAATAATCGTGCATCAACAAACTGCTGAATAAAGGCTAAATCGTTCTCGTCACTAAACTGCTCAATGGGTACTTTTCTAGCAATTAAGCCGGTTTGATTCACATCGTTAATGGTCACCAATTCGTGCATCACGCTTTTCCAACTTGCTTTAGCCGTTTCGCTCATACCTTGATAAGTGGTTTCGGCCTGTTGTGCTATTGCACCTTCTAAACCGCCAATGTTGGCAAAGGCAGAAAACAGCAACGTGTTCTCTTTGTCGCGGCGCTGGTAGAGCAAGTCTAGAGTGAACTCCATTAAGGGCAGCGCATCGGGGTGACCAATCGCTGCTTCTAGCAAAACCTCATCGAGTTTTTCTCCAGTTTGTACGTTTTCTTCGAAGCTTAGGCCTGCAGAAAGCGCTGGCAGGCGTATCATACGGGCTATATCGGTGGCGTTAGGAGGTTGAAGGTCGTATTGCTGGCCTTCGTCTTTGAGCCGTGCGAATCCTTCTAATTCCATACTGTTGGCATAAAAGTCGTTTCGTAACGACACAATTAGAATAAGGCGTTGAGTTTTTACAAGCACGGTTAAAAAGCTCATTAAGCTAGCCGCGTCTTCTTTCGACAAGCTTGAGTCTTGCAACACTTGCTCAAACTGATCGATAACAATGAGGTTGTGGGGGCGCGCTACTGAGTGAGTTGAGGTCGCGCCATCATTCAATTCAGTTATGCTCTCACTTTCTTTAAGCAGGGCTTTTAGATGGGAAGGGTGCTGGCTTAGGTCACAGGCATGCGCGTCTAAATTCCAAGTATCAACCAGCATGCTCATATCATTAAGGGCACCTAATAGCTGCCTGAATATACTGCTAGCTTTGCCGCGGGTGGGGGTGATAACTGTGTAGTGCTGCACTTTTATACCCGCTAAACCTTCACTTCGGGTAATAAACGGAATAACCCCCGCACGTAACAGTGATGATTTTCCGCTGCCACTTTTTCCCATTAATAGTAAAAAGCTGAAGTTATCATCCATTGCCTGATTAAGATGGTGAACCACTTCTGCGATTGCTTTATTGCGTCCAAAGAATATCGCCGCGTGTTCGGGCTGAAAGGTTTGTAGCCCCCGATAGGGTGAGCCTTGGGTCCATTGGCTGAGTTTTTGAAGATTGCCCCACCGCTGACGCTCGTCTAATAGCACCACATTCGCAATAATGCGATAACCTCGGCGCTGAACGGTTTCTATGTATGAAGGTTGCCTTGAATTATCGCCAAGCTTCTTGCGCAACATGGCGATACATTTCTGGACTGGGGCATCGCCATAAAAAGTGCCCTGCCAAAATTCGATAAGCAATTGTTCGGTACTAATCACCTCGCCTGCATGGGCTGACAGATAGGCAAGCACGTCCATCATCTTAGGTTCAAGGTGAACAGATGTGTTATCACGAGACAGGGAATTTAACGAAGTATTGACTTCCCAGTCACCAAGTTGAAAGGTTTCGCTCATGTCTACAGATATCCCATATCCAAGACAGACTGAACTCCAACCCCTTGATGTTTCATTTTTTCGGGTCTTCAATTTGCCATGTATAAGTCTAAACCGAGCGGGTGAGTTTGCAAGACTATTCATCGATTCTAAGGTTTTAAGTAGGTGGAGCCCTGCCGCAACAGCATTGCGGCAGGGGATAAGACGCCACAGTTAATCTAATTGGGCTACTTCGATACCGCTATTTGTGGGAACGTCTAGGTGATTCAGAATAACGAAGTTGTAGGCGGTGTAACCGCGTTTAATAGACGTATTACATCGAGCAAGCGTTAAGGTGCTTCTGTCTTGAGGCGAAGTAAGGCATTTTCCGCTACGTTGATTTTTAATCTTGCCTGAGCTTGTTATTGTCCAGGTATCGTAACCATCTACACGGCAGGTTTCATAAGTTAATACATTAGTACTCTTACGGTTATGGCCGTATGTCGACAAGCACTTAGTTTGGTCGCTGTTATAAATGACCATCTGGCGGGGCGTATCTAGGTTGTTATTCACAACACCTACTTTGTTCAATTCGTTAAAATTTGCCGCTTGCACAGTAGCGAATAAGAGCACTGCAGGTACTAGGCTAAAGGCAGCTTTTCTAATGACGTTTTTCATTATCGTTTCCTTTTCTATCAATTTTTCGATATTAGATTTAGGGCCTAGGTTAATTTTTTAAGGCCATTAAACTGCGAGCATCAGTGGCGGTCAGGGTGATGCCAAATAACTTAAATGAGGCAAGGCGTTCACGCTTCCCAACGAAATCCAATAAGGTTATTTCGTTACTGTGATTGGCCCACGCAATATGACTGAAATCATCGGCTGACATGGGCAAGGCATAGCTGTGCTTACGTAATGGGGAGTAAACGCGAGGGCGAGCTTCCGTTTGGTTGTGCGAAATAAATAGCAACCAATTTCCTGCGTTTGACCATTGGGGTGAGTATTTGCTTTCAGGTGCTGTGCTTGGCATCGACTCAATAAGCCGAAGCGTGGCAAGGTGTAAATCATATAGCCACAGGTGCTGCTTATGGGTAGTAAAGGTTAGGTAGCGATTGTCATTCGACCAACTAAACTCAGCGGCTTGATGAACTCGGGGCAGGTGAACTTCACGTTTCAAAGTGCTGTTTCCCTGCTCGATAACCAGGGTTTCTGGTTCACTCATGTAGGCAATATAGCCATTGCTTTTATTGGCAGCATAGTGATTGTCTGTTTGTGTAACTGCGCTTACCCAAGCAGGAAACACCAAGATCATTGCACAACAACCTAGCATTAACTGTTTCATGTTCATTCCTTAAAGTAGGGGGGAAATTACCAATCCATCGTGAAGCGACAGCAATCTGCATCTATAGAGCGATTGGTGTTGGAGTGAGTATTGCCGGATCCTACGAAAAAGAACTTACGGAAACTTAACGGTTTAAAAATACGTCATGAAGTGAGACTTACGGGATGGGTAAGTGTATTTAATTCAGTTGGTTAGGTTGTTTCGGTGAGTTTGTAAGATATTGGGTTTAGCTATTGTTTGCGCAACTAAAAGGCGTGTTAAAACTATTCTATAGTGAACTTTTTGCTTTAAGTTTTTTGTTGATTAGCTCTGCTTTCTTGGTATTTATCTAGGTTTTCGTTTAAGTTTAGCGTCTGCGAACGTTAGCCCCTAAGATGGACCCTATCGATGAAAAAACTTTCTAAAGTGCAAATTAAACAACAAGCACTTGTCCTTGATGTCGCGAACATGCTTGAAGAGCAAGGGCGCGCTGAAATTCCTGGCATGGTGCAGTGCTGGTTTGATATGAAATACGAGATGTTCCCAAGTTCTTTATTACTGCGCTTTCAGTTTGAAGATGAACAATCCTTAGCCGCCGCGGAACCGGAATTATTAAAATGGCGAAAGCGATTAAGCGCCGCCATGGTGAAAAAAGGGGTTATTCTAAAAGATATGCGAAGACACCTGGTCTTTACTGTAGAAGGGCCTGATGATTAAATCAGGTTTGCGTTTTTTGTGCGGGTCACATTGCATTAGCCCCCTTCATTTTTAGCCTAAATTGAAGCCAAACTTCCTATACAACGTTAATCATAACCTTCCCCGTTTTTTGCAGTCCTGACGATATTTGATCAATATCAAACGATACTTTATCGGCATCCGCTATATTAAGTACTTTATAGTCACTACGCTGAGCATCATTGAATGGAATTTAAAGATTATTATCAGATCCTTGGTGTTAAAGAAGATGCTGATTTAAAGGAAATAAAAAAAGCCTATCGTAAGCTTGCCCTAAAGCTGCACCCAGATATGCAGCCTGACAGTAATTCCGATGAAGAATTTAAAGAATTAGTTGAAGCTTATGAGGTGCTTAAAGATCCGCAGCGCAGAGCTGAATATGACGAATTGAAAAAATATGGTGCTACTTCACACGATAATTTTCAACCGCCACCAGGCTGGCAGAGCAATAATGATTTCAATGGTGCTCACACTGGCGGGGACTTTTCAGACTTTTTTAATTCCGTATTTGGCGGTGGTTTTAATCAGGGGCCGCGTAGTCATCAAGCAGATGATTTTTCAGGGTTTAGCAATCACGGCCAAGATGCTGAGATTGAAGTGCCAGTATTCCTTGAAGATTTGTTTTCAGAAGCGCCAAAAACAATTCAGTTTTCGGTACCATCACTAGAAAACGGCCAGATAAAACACGTCAATAAAACCCTTAAAGTTAAAATACCAGTCGGCGTGGTTGACTCAGAGCGGATTAGGCTTAAAGGCCAGGGTGGCAAAGGGAAGGGGCAAGGTAGAGATGGCGATCTCTATTTACACATACGTTTAGTACCGCACCCATTGTTTGATGTTGAAGGGCATAACCTTGTTCTAACTGTACCTGTTTTACCGTGGGAAGCAGCACTGGGATGCAAGGTTGAAGTGCCAACGTTGACCGGCAAAATTAGTTTAAATATCAAGCCAAATAGTCAAACAGGCCAAAAATTACGGGTTAAGGGTAAAGGGCTTAAAATGAAAACCGGCGTTGGCGATATGATTGCAGTTTTAAAAATCGTTATACCAAACACATCCAGTGATGAAGACAACGTATTATGGCAACAACTAGCGGAATTAAAACACGACGACCCTCGCTCACAATGGAGTAAAGAAAATGGTTGATACGCTGCTAGTAATATCATTCGAAGAACTTTGCCAAGTTGAACGGTTAAACCAAGAATTGATAGTTGAAGTTATTGATTACGGGATAGCTGAACCTGTTTCTGGCGACGATAAGAACGACTGGATGTTCGATACCAGCAGTGTTCGTTGGGTCAAAAAAGCCATAACGCTATATTCTCAATTAGAGTTGGATTGGGTAGCGGTAGCGATGATTGTTGAGTTACTGAAACAAAAAGAAAAGCTGACGGAAGAAAATGAATATCTTCACCGTCGGCTAACGCGGTTTTAACCTGTTTTTACGTTTGTAGTGCTTCATGGTTTGCCATTTTTTCTGTAAGCCACTCACAGAAATGCGCTATGCGTTGTTGTTTTGGTGAGTTCTTTAGATATACAAAATGAGATTTCCAGCGCACTGGATGGGGAATATCAATGGGTACCACCAATTGCCCTGATTTCAAATACTGACCAATCATAACATCAGAAGCTAACATAACACCCTGGCCTGCCAGTGCTGCGCTAACGGCAAGATCGCTCGAAGATACCACCGTCTTTCTTAGTATCTTATTTGAAAGATTAATTTTGCTGTGTTCAAAGTATGCTTCCCAACTTGCGTTCTCTTCTCCTGCAAGTGCGAGTAGGCGTGCCCCCAACATGTCTTTAACGCTATGCAGCTGCATTTGAGTTTGAAACTCAGGGGAGCAGGCGGGCACTACGCCATTTTCACCGAACCTTTGTACAATAAGGCTGTCATCCTTGGCCGCTGTGCTAGAGGTTGAGAAGCGAATGGCGATATCAATATCACCTTTATGTAAGCTTTCAATGCGATTAGATGCTTGAATATTAATATTTATGGTGGGGTACTGATTAAAAAACTCGAATAAGTTGGGCATAAGCCACAATGCACAAAAAGCCTGAGTGGAGGTAACGGTTAAACTGCCTTCCAAGGGCTCTTCATGTACTTGATTCAAACCACTTACGATTTCACTAAAGCCTTTCTCACAGGATGCATAAAGGGTTCTGCCCGGCCCAGTTAGCAGCATTTTTCGAGCTTGCCTACGAAATAAGCTTACCCCTAAATTAGACTCTAGCTGCCGCATTTGTTGGCTTACCGCGGCTTGCGAGATATACAGCTCTTCTGCCGCTTTGCTGTAGCTTTGATGCCGGGCGGCTACTTCAAAACAAAGCAGGTTATTCAGCCATCGTAATCGTTTGTCCATTAATCATTATTATATAAGTTCAGCTTATCTTTTAAGTTAGTTTTTATCGTTAGTGAAGTAAAGGGTTAATCGCGACACTTACGTTACCGAATGAGGAAAAACTTACGAATTTATGTCGAAAAGGGATTGGCGAAATGAACATGAAAACGAGCAGGGTTGGCGCATGCTTTAGCGCGATAAAAATCAACATGACTAGATTTGTGATTGGTAATTCTCGAGTTGGCAGCACACGTTCAATAGTGGGTGAACAGCCTATAAAGGCTAATAAAGAAATGTCAGAAGAAAACAATGGAAGTGGTACTAAAAAAAGCATGTTGTCAGAAATGGGAGATAAGTTGTGCTTATCAAAGTGGAGTGCATTTAAGTGAGGGTATTTAAGAGAGTGTTTAGGCTTTTCTCAATGATTTAAAAACCAAAAATTGAGGCAGAAATGTTTAAAAAGGTGAGCCTGGAATTTTATTAGATTAAAAACTTTCACAACAGGATTCCCACTTACACTATTTCTTCTACCAAATTGGTCAATGTCGCTATGTAGCTTTCTTGTTTTAAACGGGTAAGGCTTAATACCTAAAGCTTTTATTTTATCTACTGCTAACCATTGAAGTTCAACGTCCAAGGGCCTAGAAAAAGATTCTGTATATTTTAGCAACTTTTCAGCGCCACTATAGGAAATGACTTGTGCAGAAGCGCCAATAGGTAATTTATTATATTTGACCACAGAAACACCTTCAGACATGAAGACGGTTGTCGCAGAACGTTTCTCATGCACTTCGTTAAGGTTTATGTAGTCCCAAGGCTCGTTGATTTTATCTATTACTTTATCTAGTTGTTGAAAGCTATGCTCGAACATCACATCGTCTTCTAGTACTAAGGCGAACGCTAGCTTGTGCTCGACAATAAAAGACCAGGCTTTTCTGTGGCTAAGAAAGCAGCCGATTTCCCCTAAGGTTAATTTTTTATAGTAATTTAGCTTGTTAGCACGCTTTGAATATCCTTGGTGCATAACATTATCTGACGAGCCTTTAATTGCCGTTATGACTGAAAATTCAGCTGAATAGTGCTTTGCGCTTTGCGTAAACAAATTGAGTCGGTCGATGGACTCCGGCAAGTTAATTAGTAGAATTTTCACTTGGATATATATATAGAAGAATCATAATCCATTCATATTATTAGGTATTTATTGCAACATTATGTCGGCCAGATCAGCATCTAACGGCTATCTATTCTGCACCGTTAGAAAAATTACAAATGCTTTTCAATTTCCACTTCTATACATTCGCTCTTGCCAGCGCTTTCGATAGTTAGCCAAATTTGGCCATCTTGCACCGTTACTTGCATTTGCATTGAACGGTCTACGGCATTAGCTAACGAGGTAGAAAGGCTTTCTGGCAAGGTGAAAACCGATAAGTTCTTTCTTGTGCGTAGGCTGTTTTGTTCTTTCTTCCACCAAGCATCGAAGCTGTTATCTGCGTATGCATAAATCATCATCTGCTGGCTTTGATTGCAGCCTTTTTTAATGCGTTGTTCGGACGGTTGGCCCAACTCAATCCACAGTTCTATTACGTCGCTGAAGTCCTTTTGCCAAATGTCTGGCACTTCGTCGTCAGATAACCCTTTTGTAAATTGCAGCTGTTCATGAGCATTCACAATAAAAGCAACAATACGAAGCATCATACGTGCATCGTTTTCAGAGGGATGACGAGCAATCGTTAAATTGTGCTCATTGTAGTAATTGCGATCCATATCGGTAATTGATATATCCGCTTTAAAAATGGTTGCTTTAAGAGCCATGGTAATCCTGAGTATTTTGCTGAGCGCGTTATGTAAGGCCTAACGCTAGTCTTATTAATCTTTATACTTATCTTTATGTAGCGCCCGCACTATTGTTATTTGGTGCTAGCACTTTTAGGTAGCGTTTTTATGCAAGTATACGAATTGGGCGGCGCGGTGTTACTGCGACACGGTGTAACTGCGACACGGTGTAACTGAGACACGGTGTAACTGAGATTATATGCCGCGCATATTTGCCGCGTAGAGTAACAGATATTAGGGATAACAGGTATTAAGGCCTAGCGCCTTCATCTAAAATCTCGGTAACAACGGCTTTCACATCCGCATATCTGCAAAACTCACAACTGCCAAACCCTGCAACTTGCCTTACTTTTAGACGGGTAAATAAAGGCATGGTCATGGCGGTTAAAAAACGGCAATAGATAGATTCAGTGATAGTTTCGTTAAACTTACCTTCAAGGTGTGTATTAAGGGCTGCCATCGCGTGGGCTACTTGTTCTTTATCTGGCTGGGGGATAGGCGTTGAATAGTCTAATTTGGCCACTTTACCATTGCACACACTGCAATGGCCGCATTCTTTTGGCGCCCGTTGGTCATCAAAATACGCCGATAAGTTATAGTTTAAACAGGTGTTAAGCTCGAAGAACCGTACCAGCGCAGCAATACGTTTTACTTCTTTACGTTCATTTTCAGCAAAATAGTGGGCGAGGTTTTCGGCTAGGCTATTGGGTGAATCATCTGCTAACAGTGCGTGCTGATTTACCTCATATACATCGGTAATTAACCGCGACGCTAGCTCGATATGATTATGTTCGTGTAAATATTCTAATGCCGTTACTACTCTTGCGCGTTCAGCCCCGTAGTGCTCAAAAATACTGTCGAAATTCACTACGCCCCATACTTTTTTCATATTGGTATGGGTGAAAACGGCGTTTAGAAAATCGCTTCGCTCTTTGCTAAATAAGTTGAGAATATCGGCTTTATTGGTATTAAAACGGTATTTGAATTCGGCAAAATAGGCGTATAAAGGGCGAATAACCTTGGCGAGTTCTAGTTGTACTAGCAAGGTTTTAAGCGGCAGCTGACGAATATTGCTTAAGGTCGACAAGCTATTTATTTGGGTTTCCCATTGGTACGTACCGCCACTTGGGCCGCCGTGTGAGGCACTAGTACTTTGCTCAGGAGCTTGACTGGCAATGTCTTTAATTACCCGTTCAATAGCGGATTTGTCTGGCGTATCGCCATAAACAAAGTTTTCAATAGTCACTAGGCCATCTAGGTTGGCCAGCACAGTGCAGTTTGCGTTTTGTCCGTCGCGGCCACCTCGACCAATTTCTTGGCTGTAGTTCTCGATAGACTTGGGTAAGTCGTAATGTACAACAAAACGAATATCAGATTTATCAATGCCCATGCCAAAAGCAATAGTGGCCACTACCACTTGTAGCTTGTTCACCATGAAATCTTGTTGAATGTTTTGGCGAATATCGCTGTCTAGTCCGGCATGATAAGCGCTTGCTGCGACCCCATTTTGTTTTAAAAACCGTGCGACTTGTTCGGCGGTTTGTTGCAACGTTACATATACAATACCCGCGCATACAATACCCGCGCCTTGCTGGCGCTGAAGTTCTTCCAGTAAGGCTTGGTTTTTATTCTTCTCAACAACCGGCAGTACATTCAAATTAAGGTTGGGCCGATAGAATCCCGTTTGAACAATATTATCTGTCGCAATATTAAACCGACGTGCCATATCAAGCTTCACTTTTTTAGTGGCCGTCGCAGTCAGCAGTAACACTAAGGGAATGTTTAATTCTTGCTGATAGGCTGGTAGTTTCAAGTAATCAGGACGAAAGTTGTGCCCCCATTCAGAGATACAGTGGGCTTCATCAATTACTAACATTGAAACTTGAATCGACTCTATAAACTGCCTAAAACGTTCGTTCTTAAAGCGCTCTACCGACACCATGAGTATTTTGCATTCACCAGAACGTACGTCGTTCATGACTTGCTTATTTTGTTCAGCGGTTAGTGTTGAATCGATGCTGGCGGCAGCTATGCCTTTACTATGTAAAAAGGCGAGCTGATCTTTCATCAATGCCAACAACGGCGACACTACTAAGGTTAGATGTGGTAGTTGTGTTGCTACAAATTGATAGCACAGCGACTTACCTGAACCCGTGGGAAATATGGCAAGTGATGAGCGCTGATTAAGCAGACTATCTACAACCTCTTGCTGACCACTACGAAACGATGGAAATCCAAAGAGGGTTTGTAACAATGAAGAGTAGTCTGTGGTCATTAAGCTGCACATTCCTGTATTTAATTAGGGGTATGATACCGCAATTAAGCAGGTGCATATTACCTCAATTTATCTATTCTCTTTCAAATCTTCCGGCGTATTATCAGCCACCACGGCATCTCGTTCACCCATAGGCTTGTCTTCACCCACGGTACTGTCTGCGGTAGTTTGAAGCTCGATTGACGAGTTTACTTCAGCGCCAATAAGTATGATGTAGGCGCTTAAGTACAGCCACATGAGTAGAATGATAATGCCACCTACCGAGCCGTAGGTTTTGTTGTAGCTGGCGAATTCATTCAAATAAATAGAAAAGCCATAAGATGCAGCAATCCATAATAAAGTGGCGAACAACGACCCCGGTGTAACCCATCGCCACTGTGCTGAACGTCTATGAGGTGCGTAACGGTATAGTGCAGAAAGTCCAATATTAAAGAGCAACAGCAATACAGGCCAGGTTA
This sequence comes from Alteromonas sp. KS69, assembly GCF_003989595.1. Classification (NCBI taxonomy): domain Bacteria; kingdom Pseudomonadati; phylum Pseudomonadota; class Gammaproteobacteria; order Alteromonadales; family Alteromonadaceae; genus Alteromonas; species Alteromonas sp. KS69. The sequence goes on from NZ_PYHU01000003.1 coordinate 18,106, forward strand.
TCCATGAAGCTTGCTTGAAGCTTATTAAGCCGCCAGAAATCCAACTTATTAATTCCGGAAGAACCGTAATGCAAACTAGCGCAACAATGACGGTGATTATCATGCAAATGGTGCCAGTTATGCGGGCAATTAAGCCTTTAAAAAAGCCTCTGCCATTGTCTTCGATATAGGTAATATTGCATGCGGTAATAAGTGCGTTGGCCCCTTTACTGCTACTCCATAATGATAAGAAAAGCGTTAGGAAGAAGCCCCATCCCAAGGCTGAGCTGGATTTTTGAGTAAGGTTTTTAAGTTGTTCTTCAATAATATAGCTGCTGTCGCTAGGCACTACGTTAACCAGCAAGGCCATATGATTTTGTAACTCTTCGGGTGACACCATTAAGCCATATAAGGAAATGGTGGCACCAAGAAGCGGGAATATCGCTAGTAAGCAGTAAAACGCAACGCCCGCGGCGATAAGAGGGATATTATGGCTTTGGATGTTGGTAAATGTACGTTTAACAATACTCCACCAGTTTTTTAGCGTTAACCCCAAAGCAGACTCTGCCTGAGTAGATTGCGTTGTGCTCATGTAATTCCGTTCACGTTACTTGTCTATGGGTTTATACAGCGCAGAGAACAAGTAAGATTACAAAAAAATACCTGCTAGTTCATTTGTTGTTACAGTTAACACGCGCGATAACCTGTTTAACGCTATTAACGTAGCGTGATAAAGGGGGCTGTTTTACTCTTATTGCATTTCGCAACTTCAGCAGGCGTGCCTTTAGCCACTATGTTTCCTCCAGCATCACCCGCACCTGGGCCAATATCTATAATGTAATCACTAGATGACGCAACTTGCATATTGTGCTCTACCATTACCACGCTGCTGCCTTCATCTACCAATGTATTTAAGTGTTTCATTAATAACGAAATATCCGCAGGATGAAGCCCGGTAGTAGGTTCGTCTAGTACGTAAAGGGTGTGTTTTTTGTCGGCTCGTTTTAGCTCGGTAGCCAGCTTTATTCGCTGTGCTTCTCCCCCTGAAAGTTCGGTGGCGGGTTGGCCTAATCGTAAGTAGCCCAAGCCCACTTTCACCAGCGCATCAAGCGCACGAAAAACAGGGGCTTCATTGGCGAATAGGTTATGTGCCTCTGCAACACTTAGCGACAGTACATCGGCTATCGATAATGAATTCCAGGTAACGTCTAATGTGTCTTGGTTGTAGCGTTTTGTATCGCAAACCGGGCACGGGGAATACACCGATGGCATAAAGAGTAATTCTACCGATACAAAGCCTACCCCCTCGCAGTTGGCGCACCTTCCTTTGGTGGTGTTAAACGAAAATCGACCTGCATCGTAGCGTCGTTTTTTCGCTAATGGTGTGGCGGCGAATAGTTTACGCACATGGTCGAATAGCCCTGTGTAAGTCGCTAAATTCGAACGGGGCGTTCTGCCAATGGGGGATTGGTTTACTACGACTAATCGCTTTATTTGTTCGGCATCGCTTGCTTTGTCGTCTGGGCTGTAACCCTCAATGCCACCTTCACTGCCACTATTAATATTGCTGCTATCTATATAGCCGCTAGCTGGTTGCTCTTCGTTGCTTTCCAGCAACGTGGCTTCGGTAATAACTGCTGCAGGGTTATTGCTAGCGGCGCTTTTGCCAGCAGAGCTATTAGTAGTAGCGTTTTTATCCGGCGCTCTGCTAGTGCCGAGTGACGCTTTCACTAACTCCACCAGTGCATGGCTGACTAAGCTCGATTTACCCGAGCCTGATACGCCGGTTACTGTGGTAATAGTGCCAAGGGGAAACGCGCAGTCGATACTATTAAGGTTGTTTTTAGTAATGGCTTTTAATGATAGCCAGCCTTTCGGGGCACGGTTGTGATGCTTAAGGGCCAAAGCGTTATTGAAAAGATACTGTGAGGTTATTGAATTCGATGCTTTTTCCAATGCATCGACAGGTCCGCTATATACCAACTCACCGCCGTTTAAGCCTGCATTGGGGCCTATATCCACAACCCAGTCAGCGTGTTTAATGACACGGGGATTATGCTCAACCAAAAATACGCTATTGCCTGCTTCTACTAGCATATCAAATGCGTCTAGCAATGCGGTTACATCGTTCGGGTGCAGGCCAGACGATGGCTCATCCATAATATATATCACGCCAAACAATTTCGATTTTATTTGGGTGGCTAGCCGTAACCGCTGTAATTCCCCGGCTGAAATCGACGTGGTGCTCCGCTCTAACGAAAGATACCCCAATCCGAGTGCAATAATGGGTTTGATACGAGCAGCTATGTCTTTAGCAATGTTTTGAATAACCAGTGCCCGTTCGTTGTTTTGGGCTTCGGCTGTTTCAAGTAGCGTATTCAAATGTTCTACCACGTCGCTCAACGAAAGTTGAGAGAAGGCGGATATGTCTAGGCCGCAGAGCGTAACGGAAAGTGAAGCCTGTTTAAGCTTTTTCCCATGGCATTGTGGGCACGTTGAAACAGCAAGATATTGCGCGACTTTTTGCTTTATCTTTTCTTTTTGAGAGGTTTTGAAGGTTTCAAGTACATAGCGTTTAGCGCCAATAAACTTACCGTTATAGCTGGCGGGTTCGCCTTCTTCCCTCGCGGCTTGGGTCTGCGCCAAGTTGTAATTTCTGTAGACCGGTACTTGGGGTGTATCGTCGGTGTATAAAATCCATTCTCGCGTAGATTCGGGTAATTCCCGCCAAGGTATATCGACATCAATATCTAACGACAGTAGAACCCGCACTAAATTTTTACCTTGCCACGCGCCAGGCCAGGCAGCAATGGCTCCTTCACGAATGGTGAGGGTAGGGTCGGGCACCAGTTTGTCTTCGGTTACATCAAACACAGTGCCAATGCCATGGCACTTCTCGCAGGCACCCTCAAAGGTATTTGGCGAGAAGCCATCGGCGTAAATAATCTTTTGATTTACGGGGTAATCACCTGCACGGGAATACAGCATACGCAGGCTGTTTGAAATGGTGGTGATACTACCTACCGATGAACGAATTGAAGGCGTTCCGCGGTTCTGATGCAGCCCAACTGCGGGTGGCAGGCCCTCGATACTATCTACATCGGGCGTTTCAATTTGATCAATCAACCTTCTTGCATAGGGGGAAACCGAATCTAAATAACGATGCTGCGCTTCTGCGTACAAGGTGCCAAAGGCGAGTGAGGACTTACCCGAGCCAGAAATGCCCGTAAAGGCCACAATCTTGTTTCGCGGAATATCAACATCCACGTCTTTTAAGTTGTGAACCCGTGCACCACGAACCTGCAGAAAATTGTCGTTAGTTATTGTCATGCTTCCCTTACCATCCTTAATACTTTTCCACCTTACAAAATAAGGTGAACCTAGAATGAGTAAGCTGCATGCATTTATAACGATCATTTTGGAGGCCATAAAAAGTCACGTTTAGGAAAGGTAAATACGGCTTTTATTTATTTAGCGTGCTAAGTAATGTTATTGTAGTTAGCATGCTAATCAATTTTGAGGTGTGTATGTCTGCACAAAAGCCGTTTCACGAAACGCTAGATTTTACGCTTGTTGGAAAGATGGGCCGAGTACACCGGTTATGCAGAGAAGCTGTTACGTTAACTGTTGAGCCCTTGGGGTTAACGCAATCAAGATGGCTCGCGTTAATGCATATCAATTTAATTGGCGAAGGGGTTACCCAATTAGCGCTAGCGCAAAGTTTAGGCATAGAAATGCCTTCGCTAACCCGCACATTAAAGCAGCTTGAAGAGCTGTCGCTGATTAGCCGCCAAGTTGATAACAACGATAAGCGCAGAAAAAAACTATATTTCACCAAGGAAGGCCATGTTGTTTTGAATTCGCTAAATGAAAAAATAGCAGATGTAAAACAGCAGTTTTATGCGGGACTCACCCATGAACAGCTCGATGCAATGGCGCGGGCATTGTTGCAAATAGAGCAAAACGCCTCAGCCTGCATTTCTCAACAGGAGAAACGAGCTAAAAGTAACACAGAGGAAGATGAATAATGACGCCCGATCAGAAGTTTTCTCGCTACGTAAGGTTATCCTTAGTCAGCTTTGTGTTGATATTTATTTACTACCTCATTGCTGACACCTTTATGCCAGTTACGCCCCAAGCGCGAATTTATCACCCTGTTGTACAAGTAGCGCCTCAATTAAGTGGCGAAGTCACACAGGTTTTTGTTAGCAACAATCAAACGGTAAAAGCCGGCGACGTGCTATTTCAAATTGATAGAGGGCCTTACGACATAGCGCTAACGCAAGCAAAGTTAGCGTTAGATGATGCCAAATTACAAAACAAACGACTTGATACCAATATTAAATCGCTAGAGGCTCAAATTAAGGCTGCTAGTGCCAAGCTGCACGAGCAAAAGTTACTTCAACAACGCAGCACCGCGTTATATAAGCAACGCGCGATTTCAGAGCAAGAACTTGAGGCTATGCGGGCTAACTATGAAGCGAGTGTTGCCAATAAATCAGCCCTTGAAGCGCAGTTATCTGAAGCCTTATTGGCAAGAGGTGATTCGGGTGAAAATAACCTTACTGTTCGCCATGCCGCAAACCAGCTTGCCGAAGCCAAACTAAATTTATCATATACCCAAGTGCGTGCGCGAAATGATGGTGTTGTGTCTAACATGCAGTTACGTGAAGGGGCCTATGCAGTAAAAGGGAATCCGCTACTCGCGATAGTAACCAGCGAGACCGATTTGGTAGCCGATTTTAGAGAAAAGTCGTTAACGCACATGGCCGAAAGCAGTGTTGCTAAAGTGGTGTTCGATAGCTTACCTGGTGAAGTATTTGATGCGCATATTGATTCGTTTGAGGCCGGGGTTAGCGATGGCCAGTTAAGTGCAAATGGTACGTTAAGCGTTACCGAAACAAGTAATCGATGGGTGCGTGATGCTCAGCGTCAACGGGTTCATATTGTCCTGCAAGACAACGAAGCCTTAGTAGAAGGTATGCCAAGTGGTGCCCGTGCCACAGTTCAATTGTTACCTGAATCAACATTAGGCCAGTGGTTTGGTACGTTGCAAATTAACGCCATTAGTTGGCTGCATTACATTTACTAGCGGAGGCTAAATGTCGACAACAGTTAGCCAAGGGCCGCAGTTAGATGCCAACGGTCTGCGCCAAGCATTACGTGTAGCGGGTGGCTGTACCCTTGGCTTTGCCATCAGTAACTTGATGAACTGGCCTTATGGTATTTTCTTTACGGTTTATCCCATGTTGTTGCTGGGGTTAGTACCTGTTATTAGCAAGCCAGTGTTAAAGCAGTTCATCGCCAGCGCGGGGTTTAGCGCCTTTATTGTATTGGTATTGCAAGGGCTGTTTTCCCACATTCCAGTGGTGATGACCCTTATTGTGTTTCTATGCTTTTGTATCTTGTTCTATCAAATGAGCAGTGGCGGCGGCTTTTTGTTTGGAGCGTTAGGTGCAGTAGGGCTTTCAATACAGCTACACTTTTCAAGCTATGTAACCGGCGTAGATACTGTATACCCGTTAATAGTGAGTAACGGTGCAGCTACGCTTTTATCAATTGTTATTGCGGTTCTCATGCATGGCATATTTCCGGATGTTGCACCGCGCATACCTCGTGTTCCACCGCCTAAGGCGAAAGAAAGTATTCGTCACGAAGTGCTGTTATGTGCAAGTGTGGCAACCTTATCGTTTGTGGTGTTTCAAGCGTTGGATCTGCAAGACTCGATATCAGCTCAGGCGTCATCGGTGCTTATTCTATTTTCGCTTTGCTGGAAAGCGGCAAGTCTCGCTGGGTGGCAACGGGCTATTGGTACACTCATTGGTTGTAATTTAGCACTGCTGGCGCAATTGTTTTTGTACAATCACAGTGATTTTTTACTTTTTCCGGTGCTTGTGTTGTGGATTTTAGCATTCATTTTTAGCCGCTATCATATTTTAGGTGGCGGGATGCCGGGCATTGGGTTTGGTGTGCTAACCACGTTTGGTATTTTGTTTGGAAACTCGCTAACACCCAACCAAGATTTAGTTTACAGCGCGCTTTACCGTTTTAGCTCTGTGGCCGTAGCCATTGCCCTTAGTTTGAGTGCCGTTTACGTCATGCATCATATTTTAAATCGCTTTAGCGTTACCCGTCACCATACGTATGAATAGCAAAGTAGAATGACCAAGGGCTTGAGCCGAGTGTTTATCGAAAGCGGAAACTAACGGGTAAATAAGCCATACTTTTTTGCTACTTGGGTGCAAATGAACGTGGTCAAAAAAACGACCACAATCACCAAGAGCGTTTTAGCATTCTCTAAAGGCCAGATCATTTCTACAATCTTTACGGTGGTTACAGTGATAACAATAATACATGCCATTAAAAGGGTATAGCTTATAATCTGTTTAATATTCTTCAGCATATTGGCTCCTAATAAAGGGCCTTAGCCCCTAAAATTACTCATCAGTTGTGGATGTGGTGCGCTCGGACATCTTGTCGCCAACTTTACTACCTGCATATCCTAACCCACCAGAAATAGCACCTATAGCAGCACCAACCCAGCCACCACCACGGACACCGCCTAGAGCTCCTGCTCCCATCGATGCAGCTAATCCTGCTATGCTAAAATCGCCCCAGCAGTGCTCTGCGCACCCGCCTGATACAAGGTCTACCTCATTATTTGTAAGAACTTCCATTATTAATTTCTTCTAAAAGTGTTAACCCAAAAGTGGGAGCACTTAAAATACTCACGCTTGTTAACAAAGGTAACTGATCTTGAGAATAGTTCTTGCCGTGTAAGGAGGTTAAATACAAATTTACCGCATATAATTTTGATGGGAAAAAAGTAGAGCATAAAAATGCCGAATGTTTTCACATCCGGCATTTTTGTTGAGTTTTAACTTACAAGATTAATTAAAAGCTATAAGTCACTTTTCCGTAAACATAACGGCCCGTGAATCCATAGGGCGAGAAGCCCGAGTATGGGAAAATCATCGAGAAGGTCGTTACGTCATCAACTAAATCGCGTGTAGCTTCTGGGTAAACATCGAAGATGTTATTCGCACCAACCGATACCGCTAGGTTGTCAGTAAGGGCTACGCGAACATCTAAATCTGTGATCCACTCAGAAGGTATAATTTCGTTACGTGCTTCAATTGATGATGGGTCTTCTACTTCGCCGTATCGTGTGGTGCGCAATGTTGCATTGTAACGGTCATAAGACCAAGTTACACCAAGGTTCACTTTGCTATCTGGCGAGCTTGTCTCGAAACGACGCAGTTCTACATCGTCAAACAAGTTACTTTGATCGAAGCCTGCGCCTTGGAGCACTTCTGGCGCTTCTAAAATATCGGTCACTTCATTATCGTTGAAGTTAATACCCGCATTGAAGTTAAACGCACCAAAATCAGCTGTGTTTAATGTGTATGTAGAAACAATATCTACCCCTTCAGTACGAGAATTAATCGCGTTCAAGAAGAAGCGAGCCTGGTTAGCACCAGTGCCTTCGAGCAACGCTTCAATAGCATCACCCGATAGGTTGTTCGACAACACGATACGATCGTCAATATCAATACGGTAGAAATCTACGGTTAGGTTGAAATTGGCAGTAGGCGAGTAAGTGAAACCAGCGCTGTAGTTATCAGATTCTTCAGCATCAAGACCTGGGCTACCCAATGCCTGTGCAACATCACTTGAGGCGGCAAACGTACCCGTTTCAGTTGGCTCGCCATCCACGAACACAGTTGCAATAGAAGTAAAGTGCTGTTGTTGCAACGACGGCGCTCTAAAGCCAGTCGATATAGAGGCGCGAAGAGCCAAGGCATCAGTAATGGTTACTCGGTGTGACATTTTCCAGTTAAAGGTACTGCCAAAATCTGAATAGTCTTCATAACGACCTGCTACTGCTACGTTCCAGTTTTCTAGTACATCGGCTTCTACATCTACATAAAAGCTGTAGTTGTGACGTGTGTTTTCACCTGCTGACTCTGGCGTGAAGCCAGGGAAAACTTGTGAGCCAGCTGAGCCAAAAGGGCCATCAACAGGGTCGGTAACTACGCCACCTGGGCCAAACGTACCTTGGACATACGAGTTTTCTTCACCAGCGGTAATCTCATAGCTTTCGTGGCGGTATTCTGCACCCATAGCGAAGTTCATTTCGCTGAAGAAATAGCCTGTATCAACTAAGCGAGATGCATCAGCGTTAATAATGGTAGTGTTGTACTCCAGCTCACCCGCGTTAAAACTAGTTTGGCTTGTTGGTCCAAGCGATGTGTTCAAGCTATTCACTACGCTGTACTCTAAAGCATTGCCACCGTGGGTAAGTGACAAATCGTAGTTCCACACATCGCCGTAACCCTTAATGCCGCCTAGTACCGACATATCTTGAATATCGGTTTGAATAGATGGTAAGAAGCCGTCAGGGTAGATAGAAGTGATGTTACGGCTATCTGATGCTCTGCGGTAAAAACCGCCGCCAATAGAATCACGCGAACTAAAGCCCGCAGTACCGTAAAATTCGACACTGTCGTTAATGGCTTTACCTGCGTTTACAAACAGCGCGTAATCTTCTACTTCACCGTTACCATATACATGGTTGTAGCGGTTAACAGTGAATTCTCTTTCATCTAAATTACCATCAGCGTCACGAGCATAATTTTCGCGAGTATCGAAGTCTGAACGGTTCGACTCACCACGGTCGCGGTATTCAGCTGAAACATTTATAAATCCGTCATCGCCCCACTCAAAGCCCATATTGCCACGAAGGGTAAGGGTTTGTCCGTCGGTCAGTTCACGATCTGAACCTGTATTGATTGCAAGGTTGCCATCTGCATCGGCACTAACGCCCTCAAGGTTAGGCACGCCGTCCATTGTAGTTACGTTTGCACCGTAAGTGGCTGATACTTCACCGCCTTCGCTAGCGTCTTTCAATACAATATTGATAACACCAGCAATGGCGTCTGAACCGTATTGAGCCGCTGCACCATCGCGCAATACTTCAATGCGCTTAATCGCGTTAGCTGGTATAGCATTTAAATCCACAGCAGAAGAGCCGCGGCCCACAGAACCGTTTAGGTTAAGTAGTGCTGAAGTATGGCGGCGCTTACCATTTACTAAAACAAGCGTGTGATCTGGTGCTAAACCGCGAAGCTGTGCTGGGCGAACATGGTCTGTTCCATCAGTAACAGAAGGTTGCGGAAAGTTGAAGCTTGGCAACAACGAATTGAGGATCATGTTGGTTTCGGTTAAACCAGTGGCTTCAATAGAAGACGCATCGATAATATCGATAGGAACCGGAGAGTCATTAACAGTGCGGCCTACGCGGCGCGAACCAACAATTTGGATTTGCTCAACATCTTGCTCGTCGATGTTGGTTTGTTCTTGAGCCATTACCGACGTTGAAAACGGTATAGCCGCTATAGCACCTGCGATCAAGGAAAGCTTGAAAACAGAAGCGTTAAAATTTGCTTGTTGCATTGTGTGTTCCTGAATTTTTATAAGTGTATTTTTAAAGCGAATGAACGTTGCAGTAGCGCAGTGCTTTTGCATGCACGAGTTACACGTATTTTTGGTACGCATACTGCTGTTACTTCTTTTCTGTTGCGGGGTGCAGCTAAAAGCCGTGTTGTCTGATAAGACTTATAATTATTAGATGTGATAAACGAGTTTCGTTTATGGAGCTGAGTTAAGCACAAAATCAATTAGTCATACAATACTAAAGTTGTAAATTTTTAATAGTTTCGATGAGACGTGTATTTCAAGCGGCGGCATGTCGAATTTTCGCGATGAAGCATTTCATTTCAGAAAGCGAAAGAGGACGAAATCTTTCTATAAAGTTTTTTAACTTCTACGTATGGAAGAAATCTCTTAAATTGGCTTTGTCTTTCTTTTAATTGACTTTATTGCTTACCTGCATAATGTAGAACTCGCAAACGCAAATTTCAGCGTCTAAATTGTATAGAACAAATAACAATAACAGGGATACAGATGAAAACTTTCTTTAAATGGTTAGGCATAGGTGTGCTGGTAATTATACTGGGTGCAGCCGCCTGGGGTACACACGAGTGGAATGCTGAAAAGCCATTTTCATTTCGCGTATTTTTAGATAGAACCCTTATTCAGCAGGCATTGAAGAGCCCCCAAACGTTGACCTCAATTGGCGTGTTAGATGGTATGGGCATAAAAGGTCATAACGCCCATTTGGACGATGCCAGTTTAGCGTCTTCACAAGCCACGTTTGATGAGCTTATGCAGGTTAAAAATGTGCTTGTGCAGTATGAAGATTTGGATGAAGATCAGCAATTATCCAAAGACATCGCGCTGTACTTACTCAACACCTTAAGCGGGTTCGAAAAGTACCAATATCATAGTTACCCCTTTAACCAAATGTCAGGGGCACAGAGCAACTTTCCTAGCTTTATGGATGGGCAGCACCCGATTACCGATGTAGAAAGCGTTGATTTCTACATTAGCCGTTTAAGTGAAAGTAAGCGCTATTTCACTCAAATGCTTGAAGGGATGAAGTTGCGCGAAGAGAAGAATATCCTTCCGCCACGCTTTGTTATTCAGCGAGTCATTGACGAAATGCAGGGGTTTATCGATAAGCCAGTAAAAGAAAACATTCTGTATACCTCGGTTCAGCGCCGCATGAAAGAGTCTGATGAAATTGTTGAAGCTGACTACGACGGGCTTTTATCCAACGTTGCGACTGAAATAGAAAATACGGTTTATCCTACTTACCAAATGCTCATCGATTACTTTACAGGCCTTAAGCCAAAAGCGGGAACCGACGATGGCTTATGGCACTTAGAGGGGGGAGGCGAAGCTTATAAACTTGCCCTGCGTTTTTTTACTACCACCGATTATTCTGCCGACTATATTCACAATGTGGGTTTATCAGAGGTTGACCGTATACAAGCTGAGATTCTGGCGATATTAGCGCAAGAAAGATTTGATGTTAGCCAAGGATTTACTGCTGCAATAAATACGCTAGCAGAGGACGAACGCTTTTATTACCCAGATACCGCCGAAGGACGGGAGCAAATTCTAGCCGATTATCAAACTATTCTAGATGAAATTGACGCAGGCCTTGGCGATGCGTTTTTAGTACGCCCAGAAGCGGGTATGGAAGTGAAACGTATTCCACAGTTTAAAGAAAAAACAGCTCCAGGTGCGTATTATGAAGCCCCCGCGTTTGATGGGTCTCGCCCGGGCGTTTTCTTTGCGAATCTTTACGATATTAAAGCAACCCCTACCTACAGCATGCGAACACTTGCTTATCATGAGGGGATACCGGGTCATCACTTTCAAATTGCCATTGCAATGGAGCTAGAAGGTTTACCTATTTTTAGAACGGTCGCTCCCTTCGTGGCCTATATCGAAGGCTGGGCGCTTTATTCAGAACGCTTGGCGTGGGACCTCGGTTTTCAAGATGATCCGTTTGATAATATCGGTCGCTTACAAGCCGAGCTTTTCCGGGCGGTAAGGCTAGTGGTTGATACTGGTATCCATGCGAAACGCTGGACCCGTGAAGAAGCCATTGACTACATGCTAGCTAATACAGGTATGGCCGAGTCTGACGTAACCTCAGAAATCGAGCGCTATATTGTTATGCCAGGGCAAGCAACGTCTTACAAAGTGGGCATGATGAAAATTCTTGAGTTGCGTGAAAAAGCCAAACTAGCGTTAGGTGATAAGTTTGTTTTAGGTGAATTCCATGATGCGGTTCTGAAAAACGGGGCCGTGCCATTAGATGTACTAGAGCAAATTATCGATAAGTATATTGCCGACACGCTTAGTTAAACTGTTGATAATACCAAACTAAGCAATTGGCAGTAGGCTTGCCCGACGATTCCTATTAAAGATGGTTGTTTAACCCGGCTAGGTAAAGCCAAAGTAGCTTAATAACTACGAGGCGTTACTGCTTAGCGTAACGCCTTTTTTATAAGTAGATTTTAATAAGTGTCTGAAGGGAAACAGACTAGGTTAACCCGTTTACAAACTCCTGAATGCAACCGTTCACTGTAGCGTGTTGTTCTGCAAAGACCATATGGGTGCCATTTTCTATAATGTTTAGTTTTGCGTTAGGTAATTGGCCTAACAGGAACTCAGAATATTTCACCGGTGTCATAATATCTTTGTTACCCACAATAAGCTGTACTGGCAATGTAATGCTACCTATCTCCTGCATAACGTCAAAGTTGTCACAAGCCGTAAAGTCTTTCAGCATCACTGCGGCGCCATTGTTAATGATTGCCGAATTTACCTCAGTTCTTAACGGCTCTTGCAGTTGTTGGTTTGAAGCCAATAGGTAATCGGGGAATGCTCCGCCTCCTTCTATAAGCGCTGCTAGTGACGTAAGCAGTTGTGGCATTACTTTTAATTTAGCGCCCGCACCTATTAGCACCAGTGCTTTAAATCTACTTGAATCAAAAGTCGTTAATTCGCTTGAAGCCAGCAGAGCAGCCTGCATGGCTACGGCACTTCCTAAAGAATGACCCACCAACACCACGTCTGTTAAATCTTCTTGTTCAACGGTGTTAAGCACCCATTGAGCAATGGATTTTACATCGCATAATGCTTCGCCATCAGGGTGCCCAGGAAAATTTAAAGCAATGCTGTTGTTGAAAAACGATACTTGGTGCGCCCACACGTTATTCGTGCAACCTGAGCCATGTAAAAATACGAATGTCATCCTAAATGCCTTTTCGAGAGTTCTACTCACTCTATAACGAAAGGAATTAATATTCTACGCTCTAAACGATAAGGCCAGCAATCGATTGCGCGTTATCGCCCTACAGATTTCTCCGAGAGATACATCCGACAGATTCCCCCCAAAGAGACATATTCGATAATGCCTACAATAACCTTGAGTACATATCGGTATAGATATTGTAACGGTATTGATGAAGGTACCTAGAACCGAAGGGTTTGGGCCGTTAATTGTGAGGAATTTACAGCTTCATGAACTATTCGCGTAAGGATTTCACATGACGGATCTCTTCTCGCTATATAATTTAGAGGCAGGTTTGAGTAAAGACGAGTTTGGCGCTTATTGCGACATTAGCTACAACCTTTTCTGTTAGCTATTGGCGCGAGTGAGACTAAGGAGAGCATGATGAGTAAAACTGCAATTTTGTACAGAATGGTGACCGATAATCATATTTGTCCGTTTGGTTTACGTTCCAAAGACTTGCTAGAGAGAGAAGGGTATAACATAGATGATCGTCCCCTCACTTCTAGGGAAGAAACCGACGCGTTCAAGGCAAAGCACAACGTTAAAACAACCCCACAAACGTTTATAAATGATGAGCGTATTGGTGGGTACGACGATCTTCGTGCTTTTTTTAATAAAGGTGAAGCAGGGCAGTCGGGTACCACCTATACCCCAGTAATAGCTATATTTTCGGTAGCTGCGTTATTAGCGTTAGCATTTCAATATACGGTAGCAGGTGCGTATTTTTCCATTCGTACTCTCATGCTGTTTATCGCGTTTTCGATGTCGCTGCTGGCAGTACAAAAACTCAAAGACCTATTCAGCTTTACTAACTCGTTTATTACCTACGATTTGCTAGCAATGAAGTGGCTACGATACGCCTATATTTACCCGTTTGTAGAGGCTTATGCTGGTATTGGTATGGTAGCTCAACTACCCGCGTTAGCGGTGGCGCCGTTCTCCCTATTTATAGGTACGGTGGGAGCGGTTTCAGTGGTCAAAGCGGTATACATCGATAAACGTGAACTCAAGTGTGCCTGTGTAGGGGGCGATAGCAACGTGCCATTGGGCTTTGTTTCGCTAACCGAAAATCTATTCATGATAGCCGGTGCTCTGCTGATGTTTTTCTATATGTAGCTGGGTTTATCCTCATGTAAAACCTTCACAAATGCTGAAAAAGTCGCATGCCAAAGGTTCCGGCTAAAGCACTATAACTTTTTGGCCTGAATGAAAGTTCAGTATAAACAAGTGATTAAGAGGTTTTGGGTGATGGTTTGGTTATTGCAGTCACAAGTTACATATATAAGTTTGTTATTGGAATTGCCAGCTTAGAAGGTGTTCCGCTGATGAGTGTTCATCCGGTTAATCTTCGTTTTTCAGCTTTGCGTTATGCAAACAACTGAATGGGAAGCGGCAATAATGTTGAGTAGAAATAGGAGTTTTACAATGAGCAACCAGCAAAATTTAGAAGGCAAAAAAATCGCTATTTTAGCTACTGATGGTTTTGAGCAAAGTGAACTGGTGCAGCCAAAAGATATGCTTACCGAGCAAGGCGCTACAGTAGAGATACTTTCAATTGATGATCAAAGCAGTATCACTGCATGGAATGAGGGGAATTGGGGTAAACAAATATCGGTAGATGCTCAAGTTTCCTCGGTATCGCCAAGTGATTACGACGCGCTCGTATTGCCTGGCGGCCAAATTAACCCAGATATCTTACGTACTAATAACGATGCGGTTTCATTTATTAAGCAAGCCCACGCAGAGCCTCGCATTAAAGCACTTGCTGCTATATGTCATGGGCCATGGTTACTGGTTGAATCTGAGCTAGCAAGAAACAGTACAGTTACTTCTTTTCCCAGTATCAAAACAGATTTAATTAATGCCGGTGCTACCTGGAAAGATGAGCAAGTGGTACAAGATGGCAAATTGGTAACCAGCAGAAATCCAGATGACATCCCAGCTTTTGTAGAGAAGATTAGTCAACTCATTGCTTAGGTTTGTAAAGTGAGAATATAAACTCACAGGTAGAATTTTAAGCGAGCAAGTAATTAGCGTTAACAGGAGTATGCATGTCTAGTCAGAAAACAGGTTCAAAGGTAATTGTAATAACCGGTGCGTCAAGCGGGATAGGCAAAGCGACTGCACAAGCACTGGTAGATGAAGGTAATAAAGTTGCCTTAATTGCCAGAAGTGAAGACAAGCTTAACGATTTGGTGGCAGATCTTGGCGAGGCTAATGCCTTTGCCGTTACTGCCGATGTGAGCGATTTCAATGATTTAGAGAAAGCATTTAGCAAAGTGGCTCAGCATTATGGCCACGTAGATGGAGTATTTGCAAATGCCGGTACAGGTGCAAAAAGTGCCGGTATTGAGAACGGCGACGTTGCTGAATGGAAAAGTATGTTAGGCGCAAACGTGAACGGCTTGCTGTACACCGCAAAGCTTGGGCTTCCTTTGCTGAAAAAGACTAAAGGTCACTTTATTCTAACAAGCTCGGTGGCAGGGCGTATTGCTTTAAAAGGCTCGGTTTATGGCGCAAGTAAATGGTTTGCCTACGGTTTTGGCCAAAACTTAGCGGAAGAAATGAGAGAGTGGGGCGGTAGATGTACCACAATTTGCCCTGGAATGGTGAACACCCCTTTCTTCGATGAGCCCAAGGAAGACAAACTTCAGCCCGAAGATATAGCAAAGTCGGTTGTGTTTGCCCTTTCAGCTAACGATTCGGCCTGCGTACGAGAAGTGTACGTTATGCCAACATCGTAAATAATGTAACAGGCTCAATTGCCTACAAGTTCGCAGTAGGCATATAGCAGGGGATGTAAGAAATCCCCTGCTATATGCATTGATGATTCAAAGTTTTCACAAGTTTGTCGTTACATTTGCCTCCACTCTTATCTACTCAATCTTCGGTCAAATCCGGAAGTGGAATTTGGGAGTTGAATTTGACAGTTGAATTTGGCAGTTCAACAAACGCCTAGCGTATTTTAAGCGAGAATGAAATTATTCAAACAGCTCAATATTGGTAAGGAATACATATGAAATATTCAAGATTTGCAGCGATGATAGTCACCTCTACCATCGTCATGTTTATCATGATGTACCTAAACACTTATGCCATTTCCCATATTTGGTTTAGCGAAACCCGTACTTATATGGCGTTGTATATGGGCGCGGGAATGGCAATCATCATGCTCTCGTTTATGTTGGGTATGTATACCAATAAGAAACTGAACGCGTCTATATTCATTGCTGCAATCGCCTTGTTTGCGGTGTGTTTATACTTAGTTCGGTCACAAGCAACTGTTTCAGATTCAGCGTATATGAAGGCGATGATCCCTCACCATTCAATTGCAATTCTTACTAGTGAACGGGCAAATATAGAGGATACTCGAGTGCGTGAACTCGCTGACAATATCATCTTAGCGCAGCGCAGAGAGATAAAAGAGATGGAGTGGCTTGTTAAGGATATTGAGAGCAACGGAAAAGTTACTTCGGCAGCTGAAGCTGAAAAGCGTTCTGTGCCGAATTTCGAGGCAAAACTAAATCCAGAGGTTAATTAGGCATGCAACGTGACTAACAATGGAGCGGGGAACACTTGCTCCGACCAATAACGACTAACGCAAGTGGGCGTACAATGCTCTATACGCTAACCGGCAGTATTCGTTAATCACTATGAAAGGGGCGAGCATGCTGTCTAGGTCGCCCTTGATTTAGTGAACTATAGATAAAGCTGAGTCTATGAAGAAGACAGTTAGCGATTACAGATATGTGCAACTACGTTAAGTAGCGGCATTGTTATAGTGTCGTATTCTAAAAACTATTGAATTCTAAAGAGTATTGAATTCTAAAGAGTGTGGGTTGCAAAAATCCACATACCCACCGAAATAAGTATGACTCCACCAAATGTCTCGGCTCGTTTGCCTATTAAAGAGCCCATTAAACTACCCAGCATAATACCTATCGTTACCATCAAAAACGTGGCCAAACCAATTAAGCCGGAGGCCGTCATGATATTTACATCAACAAATGCAAGGCTTGCGCCAACCGCCATTGCGTCTATGCTAGTACCAAACGCAGTCACACATAGCAAAATAAACGACTGCTTTTGCGTTTTACTTTCATCATCAATGGCAGGTTGAAAGCTTTCAAAGACCATATAAACGCCTAAGCCGGTAAGAATAATCAACGCAATCCAATGATCCCACGCTTCTACATAAGAAGAAGCTGCACGCCCTATTATCCAACCTACAATAGGAGTGGTTGCTTCTATTAAACCAAATGTAAAGCCGACTTTGATAGCAAAGCTAAAACGAGGATTCTTTATTTTGACACCCTTACCTATAGCGGCAGCAAAAGCATCAGTAGACATAGCAAAGGCAAGTAAAATGAGAGCAAAGATACTCATACTTCAAAACTCCGGTCAGGCAATATTGAGTCCACGATAAAACCACACGCCTGACCTTAGGGCATGGAAATATCGATGGTCTCGCCAACCAAGTGGTGTTTGTACCATGGTCATGTGACCAATTATGTTGACACAAACTTTTCCATGGATAATGGAAACAGGCTACTCCCCAACGAAGTGTAAATAATAATATAAATTTTGGAACCAAAGCAACTTGATTAAGCACAAGATTTGCTTAGTAATATTTAAGTTAGGTGGCGCGTTGCGATTTTCTCAAAAGAATAAGCGTCTACTAGTCACATCAGACGCGTTAAACCCGCTTGATGCGTATACCGTCAGTTTCCCCTTGGTGATCACACGATATGGGGGCCGAGTATTTACTGTAGACACCACCGGTCCCTATATAAATAATCAAAAAATAAACTGTGCCTGAGAGTGATAATCTACCGCCATAGCAATTGATAACGCAGTAATATTGACGATAGAGAACCCGAACACTTGTCGTGCCCAACCTTCAATATTGATATCGCGGCGATATCCTCGCAGTGCCATAATCAACCACCATAAGCTGGTGGAAAATGCGACTGCCAAAAAGCCCACACCCGTATAACCACTAATTGGCAACAGCAGCGTAACCATGGCATATACCGCAATGTATAATACGATGTGTTGCTTAGCTTTTGCGATGCCTTCTGCCACCGGCAATACCGGTATATTGGCAGCTTCATAATCTTTGAAACGGAAGATAGCGATGGCATAAGAATGGGGCATTTGCCATATACTGAACATCACTAGCAAAATCGCGGCGGCGGTGTCGAACTCAACGGTTACTGCACAGTAACCTACCACGGGCGGTACCGCGCCAGATAAGCTACCAACAAGGGTGCCATACACAGAGTTACGCTTCATGTATAAGCTATACACGCCTACGTAAACCACATAACCTAAGGCAGCGAAAAGCACTGCCGTAAGATTGGTGTAAAAAGCCAGTAAAGCGAAACCAGCAACCCCTAGCACTACACCGTGCCAGAAGGCTGCTTTCAACGACATTTCGCCGGTGACAGTCACTCTAGTGCGTGTTCGCTGCATTTTGGTGTCGATGTCGCTGTCTATGCAATTGTTAACTGCACATCCAGAAGCCACCACTAAAGACAAGCCAATCAAGGTCGCTACCATCAAAGGCCAGTCAACATCCCCGCGGGCGGCAAGTAAAAAACCACCTGCTACGGAAATTAAGTTGCCCATGATGATACCGGGCTTGGTGACCGATAAATAGCGTCGAAATATCGCGTTCATTTTACTGTTTACCTTGTTACTTATGCATAATGAATAGCAATACGCTAATACATCATCATCGCGTTAGACTCGTAAATTATCCAAATAGACAGCCCTACTACCATGAAGATAATAAGTGCGCTGAATAAAAACGAAATGGTACTGGCTCTGCCGTCTTCAGTCACAAAGTTAAGGTGAAGAAAGTACTTCAGGTGAACCCAAATTTGTACAAGTGCGAAAACGACGATGCTCCACAGGGTAGTTACTTTTGAGAAGTCGCCTTCCATAACCATAACAAATGGAATAAGCGTCAATATCACCGATAGCACAAAGCCAATAAGATAAGTTTTTACGCTGCCATGCTCGGCAGCGTGATTGACTGAGTTTGCATTGTCATCGTTAGCACTATTTCCCGCTAAGGCACTGGTGCTAAATTTATTAGAACGATGGCCTGTCATTATATTGCCCCCATTAAATACACCACGGTGAATACGCAAATCCACACAATATCGAGGAAATGCCAGAACAAGCTTAAGCAACTCAGGCGCGTTACGGTTTTTTCAGGTAAGCCTCGGCGGGATACCTCGATGAACAAAATGGTCATCCAGATAAGCCCCGACGTAACATGAAGCCCGTGTAACCCTACTAGCGAGAAAAAGGCGGTAAGAAACGCACTTTCTTGAGGGCCATTGCCATGTACGATTAAGTGATGGAACTCATATACTTCCATGCCGATGAACGTCGCACCCAAAACCCAGGTGATAGCTAACCATGCTAACGCACCGCTTTTGTTTTGCTTGTGCGCACAAATCATGGCGAAGCCGAAGGTGATACTACTAACGAGCAGGGCAGCGGTTTCAACCGCCACAAAGTTTAGTTCGAAAATATCTTTACCAGATACCCCGCCAGCGGTGTTCATAAATAACACCGCATAAGTGGCTAAGAATGAAGCGAATAACAAACAATCGGTCATTAAGTACAGCCAAAAGCCGAATACCGTATTGTTTTCGTGATGTTCGTGGTCGTGGTCTAAAGCGTGCTCTTCGTGAATATCGTGAGCTATATCATTTGCTAGTGCGCTCATACAGACGCTCCTTTCGCATTGGCAGCTAAATGCGCGTGTTCAATTTTTTCAATCTCATCTACCTGAACGTAGTAATCAACATCAGAGGTGTAACAACGCTTAATAAATACACCTATTCCAGCAATAAGCCCAACAGCAGCTAACCACCAAATATGCCAAATAAGCGCAAAGCCCATTACCGTGAAGCTCATACTCATAAATACACCCGCAGAGGTATTCTTCGGCATGTGAATAGGCGCGTATTTCTCAGGCTTTTGATAGGAATCGCCACGTTCTTTTGTGTCTGTCCATGCATCGATATCTTTGATGTGTGGAATATTGGCGAAGTTATAGAATTGAGGCGGAGACGCCGTGGACCATTCCAGTGTGTGTCCATTCCACGGATCGCCTGTGGTATCGTTAAGCTTGTCTTTGTTTTTAAAGCTTATGAACAACTGCAATAATTGGAAGAAAATACCAAGGGCAATAACAAACGCACCTACTGCCGCAATGTAGAGCCATAGGTTCCAGTCAGGGTTATTGGTGTGATTAAGCCTGCGGGTCATGCCCAAGAAGCCCAGCACATACAAAGGCAAGAACGCCATCATGAAACCAATTTGCCAGCACCAAAAGGCGGCCTTACCGGTTCTTTCATCAAGCTTGAAGCCCATGGCTTTCGGGAACCAAAATGCAAAACCCGCTAAGTAACCAAATACTGCACCACCAATAATGGTGTTGTGGAAATGAGCAATCAAAAATAAGCTGTTGTGAAGCACATAGTCGGCACCAGGAATAGCCAATAGCACACCGGTCATTCCACCAATGGTAAAGGTCACCATAAAGCCCAATGCCCAAAGTACAGGCACGCTGAGTACCAATCGGCCACGGTACATGGTGAATAACCAGTTGAATAGTTTCACCCCTGTCGGCACGGCGATGACCATGGTCATAATACCGAAGAACGCATTTACATTGGCGCTTGAGCCCATGGTAAAGAAATGATGTAGCCATACCACAAAGCCTAAAATAGCAATTGCGCCCGATGCATACACCATAGAGGTGTAACCGAATAAGCGTTTTGCCGTAAAGGTTGAAATAACTTCTGAGAAAATACCAAAAGCTGGTAGCACCAAAATATAAACTTCAGGGTGGCCCCAAGCCCAGAATAAATTAATGTACATCATAGAGTTACCACCTGCTTCGTTAGTGAAGAAGTGGAAGTCTAGATAGCGGTCTAGTGTTAGCATGGCTAGCACTGCCGTAAGAATAGGGAACGACGCGGCAATAAGGATATTTGCCCACGTGCATGTCCACGTGAAAATTGGCATTTGCATCAATTTCATGCCCGGTGCACGCATCTTAAATACAGTCACTAAAAAGTTAACCGCAGTAAGTAGCGTGCCGAGCCCTGATATCTGCAAGGCCCATATGTAGTAGTCGACGCCAACCCCCGGGCTTAATTCAAGCCCCGCTATTGGCGGATAAGCTACCCAACCTGTTTTTGCAAATTCACCTATACCTAATGAAATATTAATGAGAATGGCGCCGCCAGCGGTAAGCCAAAAACTTAAATTATTCAAAAAGGGGTAGGCAACATCACGAGCACCAATTTGCAGCGGCAGCACAATGTTCATTAAACCAATCATAAATGGCATGGCCATAAAGATGATCATAATCACGCCGTGGGCGGTGAAAATTTGGTCGTAGTGTTCCGGTGGCAAATAGCCAGGCGCACCATTAGTCGCTACCGCAAGTTGGGTACGCATCATAATGGCGTCGGCAAAACCACGTAGTAACATCACCATAGCCAGCACAATGTACATAATGCCTAGATGTTTGTGATCCACAGACGTGATCCAGTCATTCCACAGTGTGCCCCACTGCTTGTATTTTGTAATGAGTAGCGCAATAGCAATACCCACTACAGCAATCACTGCCAACGTAACCATAATAATAGGTTCGTGGTAAGGCACTGACTCTATAGATAATTTACCTAAAAAAGACATAATTATTCGTTAACCTCTTCATGATGACCCTTGTGAATATCAGGCATAGCTTTTTTCATACCTGTAGCAGCGTTATTAGGCTTGCTGTAAAAATCCATTGAGCCGTGGTCTTTCATATATTTCATTAGTATTTCGTGGAATAACCCATCACTTACATCGCTGTAGTAGGTCACAGGGTGATTTTCGGTCGGTTCTGCGAGTTCTTTGTAAGTGCCAGAAGTTAATACTGTATCTTCTTGCTTAACCTTTTGTACCCAATCGTCGAAATCAGCTTCAGTAGGGGTGGCAATAGCATCGAATTTCATGCCCGAAAAACCAGCGCCACTGTAGTTGGATGAAATGCCTTTAAACGTACCAGGCTCATTTGCAATGAGGTGTAACTTGGTTTCCATTCCGGCCATTGAGTAGATTTGACTGCCCAATTGAGGAATGAAAAATGAGTTCATGGCGTTCTCAGAGGTAATTTTGAAGGCGATGGGTTTGTTAGCAGGAAAAACTAATTCGTTAACCGTAGCAATGCCTTGCTCTGGGTAGATGAATAGCCACTTCCAGTCTAAGGACACCACCTCTACAGTGAGATGCTCACCTTTGCCTTCGAGCGGCGCGTAGGGGTCTAACGCTTGCGTTGAACGCCAAGTAATAACGCCTAGCGCAATAATAATGAGTACCGGAACCGACCATACCAAGGCTTCAATTTTGGTAGAGTGGGCCCATTTCGGGGTGTAAATTTCAAAGTCGCGACTGGCGCGATATTTCCAAGCGAAATAAAGTGTTAGCACAATGACGGGGATCACAACAATGAGCATAAGAATGGTGCAAAGAATGATGAGATTCTTTTCATCCACACCTACTTGCCCTTTAGGATCGAGTACGCCGCCGCTGCAACCGGCCAGCATCAGCACGATTGTGGTAAAAGTTAATTTAAAGAGGTTACGAATAGACAAAAATATTTTTCCTATAACCCGTAAGTTCAAGGGAGTGCGGCAATTAGCCAGCGCAGATAAACAGCACCGACGAGCAGCAAAATAAGCAGCAAATAGAGCATCGATATGTATATCGAAGACAATAGATAGCCGCTGTGCTTAATCCGCAAAGACAAGCACGCAATTTAGCGTTTTCGGGTAACGATTAGTGTTTACACATCGACATCAAAAACGGTTAGCTAAGAGTAGGAGGTGCTCGGCTACCAATTTTTTGAATAAAGGGATGAGGGTATTTGTGAAAAACGAATGGAACAGGTTGGTCATTGCCAACAAATTGAGCTCTAGCGGTGGCACAGGCATGAACTTGAAGGCCAACCAGCACCAATATTATGGTTGGAAGAGAAAACAGGGAAAGCGCTTGGTTAAAAGCCGCAATGAAAAAAGGCTCAATAACAATATTGTCGTGAAGTGCACTAACAAACTCGCCTGAATCGGCCATTGTGCCGCTGGCTATCAATGCTACGTTAAGCAGTAAGGCTGCGTTCGCAATCCATAGGAATACCCCTACACCCGTGGTGTAGCGTTGAAGCTTCTGCACAAATGCTGCGAAAGCAGGCTGCAGAAAAACATCAATGGAAGGGTATGGATTGGCCATGCTTACGTAAGAATCCTCGAAAATTGCAATTGCCTAGACTGAAATTGCCTAGATAATCGAATGAACTTGAGCCGTTATTTGAGCGTGGGAGAGTAATGATTAATTCTATTTATCACAAGGGGGAGCAGGACCACCTTATTAGAAGTCGTCTCAATATAAACTCTCTATTTTCCCTTGTGTTAACAAAAAATTAATTTTTTAAAGGTTGAGAGTGTAAATGCTATTTTTAGCTGAATACTTGATAAATTGGGCCTGTGCATTCTATTTGTATGCTTTGTTCACCGCTAAAGTCTCGTTTTGTTAATTTAATGTTTTATCTTTCTGCATGTTTTAGCTTTCACGAAGTAAGTTAGGATAACCGTTAAGTAAGCCGATTTTTGCGATGAGTAGAAGCACTCAATTTTGGCTTACAACCTAAATATTGATGAATATCAGTCATATTTAATTAAGACGTCATATTATTAAAATCATAAAACGCGCTATTTTTATTAGCCACACTAAAAAGCAGTAGCCTGTTTTCTCCATATTATTGATTTCATGAAGTATCTGAAATTAGCCAAATAAAGTATCTACCCTTACGTCATCAGACTAGTCTACTTGCTGAACAACTCACTATTTCATTATTTATGCTTCGCATTTCGATGGCCTTATATGCATTCGGCCATAGTGATGGCGGCAAACGGCAGTTGCAGCAATTAATTGAGCTGCAGGAATAAAGGCAACAGGAGAGCAGATGTCTCAGTCTAATGAATTTTCAGGTAAAACCGCGGTTATTTCTGGCGCAGCGGGTGGAATTGGCTTAGCCCTAAGTGAAGCATTAGCGGCGCAGGGAATGAATATTGTTATGGCCGATATAGATGCCGCAGCGCTTGCACAGTCTAGCGAAGACTTGCGCTCAAAAGGCTACAAGGTAATCACGTGTTCACTTGATGTCACCGATTATGCCCAATGGGAAGGTGTTGTAGCTGAAGCCAAAGAGGCATTTGGCAAAATCCATATGGTCATCAATAACGCAGGTGTGGGTGGTTCTCCTGGAAAAATTGAAGACTCTGAAGCTGAAACTTGGCGCTGGGTAATGGACGTGAATGTGATGGGCGTTTTGTATGGTGCTCAAGCTTGTGTTCCTGCCATTAAAGAACATGGTGAAGGGGGCTGGGTGTTAAACGTGGCATCGATGGCTGGCTTGATGGGTATGCCATACGCGGGCGCATACTGTGCCTCTAAGGCAGCAGTAGTATCTATGACTGAAAGCTGGATGCCAGAGCTAGAGCCATTTAATATCCACACGTCGGTGTTATGCCCTGCATTTGTAAAAACCCGTATTCATGAGTCTTATCGCAACAGACAAGAAAAATATGCGGTAGCCACAGAAAAGCGTATCGATAAAGAAAAACTAAAAGCAGGGGCCAAAGCGGCCACGATGGCGGTGGAGTCTGGTATTCCTGTATCTATGTTGGCAGAACGTGTGTTAGAAGCATTACGTTCAAAGCAAACTTATATTTATACCCACCCTAACTATCGCAAAGTAACTCGCGGCCGTGCTAAAGCTATCGACAACGGGTTTGTCGACGCTGAAAACAGTTCTGTAGTAGGGCATTTAATTAACGATGACATCGTCACTTTTTAATAAGATACATTTGCTTATTTTGAGCTACTTATTGTGAGCTGCTTATCAAGTGCTGCGCTTTTTATAAGCGCCGTACTTCTTAACCGTTATTTTAGCGGTTAAAAAAGCATAGCTATTACCCCTAAAACCAGACATACAAATCAAACATGCCAGCCATAATTTGGGGGGAGTATAAAAATTTTCCCTTACAATGCCTATCCACTGACGACCATTTTTTAACCTCTATATTCAGTGGTTGGTCGTGTGTTTATTGAAACTTTATAGGTTTGTTAGTAACTCTATATAGTGTTAATACCTATAATTCTAAATTCAAATAAACACTCTGTGGATAATAATAATGAAAAAGCTTCTTAAAGCTGCAGTAGCTGTATCTCTTGCACTCTCAAGCTCGACTGTTTTTGCAGAAAAACCTAACGACGACAAACCTATTTTTAGCAGTTCAACTTTTAAAGCCATGGAGCTGAGAAATATTGGCCCTGCTTATATGTCTGGCCGAATAGCAGATATTGCTATCGATCAAAATAACCCTTCAACATGGTATACCGCGGTAGGTTCTGGTGGCGTGTGGAAAACCACAAACGCAGGTAATACGTGGACGCCTATTTTCGATAAACAAGCGGTTTACTCTATTGGCGATGTGACTATTGCACCTAGTAACTCAAACATTATTTGGGTAGGTACTGGTGAGAACAACGGCGGGCGTCATATTAGCTTTGGTGACGGCGTATATAAGTCTGTAGATGGCGGTCAAACATGGAATAATGTGGGGCTAGAGAAGTCTGAACATATCTCTGACATTATTATTCACCCTACCAACCCTGATATTGTGTGGGTGTCTGCTCAAGGGCCGCTATGGTCTGGTGGCGGTGAACGCGGTCTTTACAAAACCACTGACGGTGGCGACACATGGAAGCAAGTACTCACGCCTGCTGACAAATGGACGGGCGTAACCTCCTTACTTATCGATCCGCGTAACCCAGATAAACTTTATGCAGCCACATGGGCTCGCCAACGTTCTATTGCCGTATATGTAGGGACTAACGAAGGGGCAGGCATTCATACGTCTGACGATGGCGGTGAAACCTGGACCGAACTTAAAACCGGTTTGCCAGAAGGTAACATGGGTAAAATAGGCATGGCGATATCACCTATGAACCCAGACGTGCTTTACGCCACTATCGAAACTGACAATCGCAAAGGCGGTTTCTATCGTTCAGCCGACCAAGGCGCAAGTTGGACCAAGGTCTCTGATGAAATAGGTGCAGGTACAGGCCCTCACTATTACCAAGAAATCTTTGCTGATCAACACCAGTTTGACCGTGTTTATATTGCCAGTAACTACAGCAAAGTGTCGGACGATGGCGGCAAAACATGGACGCCAATCAATACTAAGCGCAAGCACGTAGATGACCATGCTATGGCATTCCACCCGACTGATCCTGATTTTGTATTGATGGGATCAGATGGCGGCATTTATATGTCTCATGACAGAATGGCGAATTGGCGTTTTATGGCGAACTTGCCGTTAACGCAGTTTTATAAAGTGGCGCCGGATGATTCAAAACCCTTCTACATGATTTATGCGGGCGCACAAGATAACTCTACCCAAGGTGGGCCATCGCGCACAATGCGCGAAGAAGGTATTAAGAACAAAGATTGGTTCTTAACCCTAGGCGGCGATGGGCATCAGCCAGCGGTTGAGCCGGGCAACCCAGATATTATGTATTCTCAGTGGCAACAGGGTAACCTTACCCGCGTAGACATGACCACCAAAGAAGGGGTTTATGTTAAGCCGCAGCCATTACCGGGCGACCCTGCTGAGCGCTATAATTGGGATGCACCTATTAATGTGTCTAGCCACGACCCTGCTCGTATTTATTTTGCATCACAGCGCGTATGGCGTTCTGATAACCGTGGCGATAGCTGGACAGCCGTTTCTGGCGACCTTACCAAAAACGGAAACCGTATGCATATGCCTATGATGGGCAGAACGTGGTCGGTAGAAGCGGGCTGGGATTTGTACGCCATGACAGAATTCCACACCATTGCTAACTTCTCTGAAAGCCCAGTAGATGAAAACATTCTGTGGGCTGGTACCGACGATGGCATCATTCAAGTCACTACCAACGGCGGTGAGTCGTGGAAAAAGATTGAATTAGACGCTATTAAAGGTATTCCTGCTACCGCTTATGTAAATGATATCCGTGCTGATTTATACGATCCGAATACCGTATATGTTGCTCTAGACAACCATAAATATGGCGACTTCAAACCCTATTTGATCAAGTCGACGAACCTAGGTAAAAAGTGGACGTCACTTGCTGACGACCTACCTGCAAAACACCTTGTTTGGCGTATTGTGCAGGATCATGTGAACAAAGATTTGATGTTCATTGGTACTGAGTTTGGTGTTTTCTTTACGGTGAATGGCGGTAAAAAGTGGGTTGAACTTGATGGCGGTATACCAACCATTTCTACTCGCGATGTGAAAATTCAGCGCAGAGAAAACGACTTGGTGGCCGGTACATTTGGCCGTGGTATTTATATTCTAGATGATTACGCACCACTTCGCGCATTAACTGAAAAATCGATGCAACAAGACGCGCTTTTATTTGCGCCCAGCCGCCCAGTTAAATGGTTTAAGTTAGACACTAGGCACTCTGACTCGGACGGTGATGATCGCTTTGTAGCTGAAAACCCAGCACATGGCGCTACGTTAACCTATTTCTTAAAAGACAGTTTGTTAACCGCGAAGGGTAAGCGTCAAGAAGCTGAGAAAAAGCTACTTGAAGATGACAAATATCCTAAATACCCAAGTTGGGAAGCGATAGAAGCTGAACTTCAAGAGCCAGAACCTGCTGTTTATGTCGAGATTCGTGACAATGCGGGCGACGTAATAAATCGCGTATCGGGCAGCACCAAGAAAGGGCTTCACCGCATTACGTGGGATATGAAGTATTCGAATACTACGCCGCTTACTAAGAAAGACAGCAAAAATAACGGCTTAATGGCATTGCCGGGAACCTATAGTGCGACGTTATTTAAGCGTGAAGGTGCAACAGTTACTCAATTAGCTGAGCCTGTTCAGTTTACGTTGGAATCTATCTATGAAGGTGCGCTTGAAGGGGCATCTGCTGAAGAAATTACAACTTATGGGAACGCCTTAACTAAAGCGCAGAAACGTGCAATGTCTTCAACCACTGTGCTTAAACAGGTAAAAGACACTATGGCGTTGCTTCGTGTGGCAATTGACCGCACACCAAGTAATGTAACCCAATTTGAAGCACAATTTGCGAGTATTCAAAGTGAAATAAACGATATTAATAAAGCGTTTACTGGCTTAGAGTCGCGCAATCGCAAAGGGATTAAACCGGCTAATATTATGAGCCGTTTGCGCTATGCACGTTCGGCATTAAATTCATCTTATGGGCCGACTCAACAGCATAAAGACCAACTTGGTTACGCTGAAGATGAATTAAGCCAAGTAATTGCGCGTATTAAAACGTTGCATGAAACCACGCTGCCTGCGCTTCAGCAAGCGGTGGTGAATGAAGGTGGTCCGTGGACCGCTGGCATTCCGGTTATTGCAAACTAACGGGCGTTAGTGCAAACAGATGCGGCAGCGTTACGCTGCCGCGTTTTTTATTTTCACCCTTCTTTTTTAGCTTTACTACCGTAGCAAGACCCAATGAAAAGCCTGTCGTATTCTTTCTGTTTTTTATCTTCCGCTAAGTTTTCGCGTTTTGGATTAGCCCCTTTTAGACTATTGTTAACCGTTTCTTTTTTAGCCGTCCCCGTTTTTTGTGCCAGTGCTACTGATGCTCAAGGCGCTGATAGTGAAGGTGTTGATGCTGAAGGGGCTAACAATGCAAGCTCCAACGATATTAGCGCTAAGGAAGTCGAGCGGTACACTGTCACCGCAGAGCGCGCCTATTACAATCAAACCTTAAACAGCATCTTCCCCCAATATACTTACGATAAATCGAATCTTGTGGGTAGCCCCCACATTAATGACATTTTGCTCCAATCGCCTTCAGTTAACTTAAATGGGCAAGGTGGGCAAATTCAAAATATCAATATTAGGGGCTTTTCTCGCTGGCGAATACAAACCTTGCTTGATGGCGTACCTATTGTGAGTGATCGCCGCGCAGGGGCGAGTGTTGGGTTTGTTCCTCCCTCATTTATTCAAGGTGTTGCCGTCATTCCTGGCGCTGCCTCTACCTATTTAGGTTCGGGCGCTATAGGTGGCGCTGTGGATTTGTTACTACCGTACAACACTAAATCTAACCTTCAAATAGGGTGGAGCAGTAACCAGCAGGCACAAGACTACAGTTATGCCGATTATGCAGGCAATACCGACTGGAACCTGTCGTATCGTAAAGGCAATAACGGCTCTGACGCACAAGGCAATACCCTGTTCGATAAGTTTGAACAAACCGCCTTGTTTTTAAGGCATCGGCCGGATAATGGTGTGCTGAAAGAAGCCTGGACGTTGTATTCAGACAACCGTGATATCGGTAAATCCAGTAGCGACTTTCCAGAAGATAGAGTAACAACCTACCCAGAAAATACGCACTGGCTAGGCAAAATGACGTTTGCATTCTCTAATATATTTAGCAGCCTTTGGTGGCACCAATCCACATTGGACACCCACATTTTAAGACCCGAGGATCGGATAAACGAAAGTGAAAGCGAGGCGTTAGACTTCGGATTTGATGTTGGCAGTAACGCACGTATCAATAACTGGCAGGTAAACTGGCAAGTTCAGTTGTTGGGACGGGAGGGGGTAACTATTGATGAAAGGGAGCTTACCTTGGTTTCCTCTGCTAGTGGCTCGCTTGTAGGTGAATCTCTTTTAAATGAGACATTAAGCTCGACCGGCTCATCTTTTATCTCTGAATTAGCTTACGAGCTTCGTACATTGGATGCCAGTGAAACCACAATTGCCGGTATTGCTGATGCAACACGCTCTTTTGGTGATACCTCGCTAGCGTTTGGAGGTAGGTTAGATTGGCAGCAACAGTCTAACAATGCTGTCGATATTGAAAATGCTAACATCAGCGGTTTTATTGGCGCTAGCCATATACTTTCGCCGCAATGGACGGCTAGTGTTTACTTATCTAGCGCCTTTAGGAATCCGTCATTAACTGAACGCTATTTCTCCGGTGAAACCCCTCGGGGTACCGTGTTAGGTGATGTCGATTTAGACACAGAGCAGGCCACAAATATACAGGCTTCGTTATCGTATAACAGCAACGGCTTAACAGCTTCAGTTGAAGTGTTTCGGCAGAAAATCAACCACTATATTGAGCGTACTACGGTATCTGAAGATGTTCAGGTTTACAGTAATTTAGACAGTGCGACCATTCAAGGCATAAGCTATCAGCTAGATTGGCAACAGTCACAAGCTGCAAATAGATCGCAAAATAACACACCCGATCAAGGATATTGGTTCGCGCAGTTAAATGGCGCGTGGATTGAGGGCGAAGATAATATAGGTAGCGCTATTGCTGATATTCCGCCACATAGTCAGCGACTAACATTAGGGTATGAGCTAGAGGATGTACGGCTATTTTCAACGCTTGTTTATCGCGCCAGCAAGCGGGATATTGGCGATGGTGAAAAAGAACTCGATAATGTAACGACATTAGATATTGGCGCGGCTTGGCAATTCAACCAACGTACTTCACTGCAAGCTAGCTGGCGTAATCTTACTAATCAGCAATATTATGTAAGCGCCGACGACAAAGCGGCATTTGCGCAAGGTGAAAGTGTACAGCTAGCGTTAACCTTTTTGCTGTGAACGATAGTAACGTTTTCGATATTTACTCTTTAATGTAGTAAATAACATCACTAAGCCCGTCAGCCATAAAATGAATAGCAAAATGGCGGCGGGCAAGAATAGCCATAACTTTGCGCCTTCAAAAAACCAGCTGCCATCGTGAATAGCTTCAATGGTATCGGTACGCCGATAAGCAACCTGCAGCACTTCGCCATTGGTTGCATTCAACTGTACTTCCCAATGATTCTTTCCGCGTACTTTTATAATGCCTTTGTCGGGCCTAACGTCTAAACGGTCGATGTCGCTCCAACTGTTTAATTCGGCTTCAGGGACGAGCTGAATTGCCTCAATAATACTATCGAAACTAATAGATGGGGCGTTACCAGCGGCTTTTTGGGTAGGCGGTTGTAGCCAGTCGAACTCTTTTTTTACCTGCAACAAAAGACCACTGCCAATCACAACAACGACAGGAATAAAAATGGCCAAAGAGAGCCACAAGTGAAAATTGCGGCTTGTTTTACGCAGGTTAATCGACATGCACTTACTACCTAAAAATGGACACTCACTATACTGCATCTAATTTAGCGAGTAAAAAATGTGAGCCCATACTAAGATTTCAAGCGACGAATAAATGGGTTAAAACCGCTTGGTAATCACCGTAATATTGATAGTCTTATAGAAAGTAGAATAACCACTGAGCAAACTCATGAAATACAGGCTTCTTGTATCACTATTTACCTTGCTGTCGTCTACCTTGCTGCCAACTGCCCTAAACGCCGAAGCACTTGAATCCCCAGAACCGCTTGAAATACATAAAGGGCTTCAAACAATAAAAGTAGCCACGTTTAATGTGAGCATGGAGTCGACTAACTACAAAGCGCTTGGGTTAGCGCCTAGTGCGAAGGTTTTACAGAAGGTGCTATCTAATGGTGAGAATTCGCAAGTTAAGAATATTGCTGAAATAATTCAACGTGTTAACCCCGACATTCTGTTACTCAATGAGTTTGATTATATCGCCGACCAGTCGGTAGGTATTGATTACTTTATAAAGCATTACCTGAATGTATCTCAGGGGGGGCAAAAAGCGGTGGATTATGGCTATGTTTATACAAATACCGTCAACACTGGTGAGCCGACCAATTTTGATTTAGACAATAATGGCAAAAAAGAACAATTCGGCGGTGATGCTTATGGATACGGCTTATACCCAGGCCAATATGGCATGGTGGTATTGTCTAAGTACCCGATTGAACAGGCGAATGCGCGCACTTTTCAAACCTTCAAATGGCAAGATATGCCTAATGCACAACAGCCGATTTTACCTGCTGCCAGTACTGATGAAAAGGGAACGCCTTGGTATTCAAAAGAAGAGTGGCAAGCCTTTCGCCTAAGTTCTAAATCTCACTGGGATATTCCGGTAAATGTGAACGGAAAAATAGTGCACATATTGGCTATGCACCCCACACCGCCAAATTTCGACGGCGCTGAAGACAGAAATGGTACGCGCAATCACGATGAAATTCGTCTAATGGCAGATTACTTAACACCTGAACGTGGTGGCTATATTTATGACGATGCTGGCGAGCAGGTTAGCTTAAAAGAGAACGACCGGTTCGTATTAGTTGGCGATTTTAATGCCGCTGATATTGGCGATAAACACAGACCTGATGTGATAGAGCAATTAACCGAAAGCCCGTTGGTGAACAATCGCCTTATTCCAACAAGTGCTGGTGGCGCAGCAGCCTCAAGCGAAGCCTTCAGTAGCCGTTTCACTGCCTATTGGGGGGCAAGAGCCGATTATGTACTGCCTTCACAGTATGGCTTTGACGTAAAAGACGCTGGCGTATTTTGGCCTACCAA
The DNA here is from genome assembly GCF_003989595.1 of Alteromonas sp. KS69. Classification (NCBI taxonomy): domain Bacteria; kingdom Pseudomonadati; phylum Pseudomonadota; class Gammaproteobacteria; order Alteromonadales; family Alteromonadaceae; genus Alteromonas; species Alteromonas sp. KS69. The sequence continues at coordinate 50,377 of NZ_PYHU01000003.1, forward strand.
AGACAGTGACTTGTATAGGTTAGTTAATGACAGACAAGCAAGTTCTGACCACAGAATGGTTTGGGTCACGCTTTTAGTAAAATGAATCTGCTGAAGTTTGGTTTTATAAGTTCCTGTATATATATGATTTAACTAATCTTTTTAACGTTACGGTTCAAGAATATTTCACCAAAAATTCATAAATGTTCAGCCCTTACTTCATAGGTTTTCTCTATTGTTTTCACGAACAATAGGTTAAATCTATAACACAAAAGGAAAAGGCTTTATGAAGATACAGTGGCGAACGCTAATCTTTTTTACCCCGCTTTTGTTACTCACCGGGTGTAATGACGATGAAACCGTTGAAGTAGAGGTTCCCGTAGAGGTACCAGTAGTAGTTAATCCTGAACATGAAATGCTCACAGACCCATTTTTGCAACTCCCTACACCGAGCACTGTGAACGTTGTGTGGTTTACGAATTTTAAGGCAGTGAGCACGAATTGTCCTTTGGAAGTTCATCAACCTCGGAAATTACTACGACCAAATTAAACCGAATGATGGAAGATACTTCTTCTTCATTGGGAGACATTAATTATGATGCTTTAACCTACCGTGATGTTTATCGTCATGAGGCAACAGCAACAGGTCTTGTTCAAGGTGAAAGAGTAGATTATTTCGTTACCAGTACCGATGAAGACGGATTTGAATTTAAGAGTAATAGCTTCACGCTAGCACCTGCACCATCAGAAGGTCAGGCGTTGAAAATATTGTTAACCTCGGATCTTCAGTCTAAGAAAAACGTGGTAGCAAATTATCAAAAAGTGGTTGAAACCGTGGGCGTACCAGATGCCGTATTGTTTGCAGGAGATTTCGTAAACGTCCCTGACCGAGCATCAGAATGGTTCGACCAAGTAAAAGAAGACTCTCCCGCTTTTTTCCCCGCATTGCAAGGCCACTATCAGGCTTATGTACCAGGTTTTCCCTATAATGGAGGCGAAATTCTTCAGCATGCTCCGTTATTTGGTACTATCGGAAATCACGAAGTCATGGGACGTTATACCCCTGAAAAAGAGGGATATTCTTTAAACGGAAGCTTCAACGATCCTCAGCCTGCTTGGTATGCTGAAGTAGCTTATGATCAAGTAGCTGAAACGGTTAATCCTGACGGCGATGAAAGTATAAAAGCGCAGTGGATAGCGGATAATTCACATAATCAGCAGAGCTTTCTAGACATTTTTAGTTTTCCGGATGATGGGCCATCAGGAGAAGATTATTATGCTGCTTCGTTTGGTGATGTATTCATTATCTCTATGAATGTCTCTCGAATATGGCGCTCTTGGAGCGTTTCAGGTACCAGTAAAACAAAGTTTGTTGAAAGTATAGATACCCTTGACTCGCCTTCTGAATGGGGATTTGGAGAGTTTCTTTTCGAGCGATTCGATGCTCAATCAGATCAATACGCATGGCTGCAGGGCGTAATGGAAACCGATGCTTTTAAAGAGGCTAAATACAAAGTGGTTATGGCACATCAAGGCGTCTTTGGATTAGGTGATAATACGGTTCCCGTTTTAGCACAGCCTGTAATGCAAGTTGTTACAACTGATGAGAATCAGAACGAAACTATCACCGAATATACTTTTCCAATCGCCCCTGAAACGTGGACATCCGAAGTCGCTCCTTTGCTTGGAACAGCGGAAGAAATACGCTATCAATACCCACTGGCGCAAGATGTTTGGCTAAATGATATTGAACCCTTATTGATTGAAAATGATGTTGATTTGGTCCACATAGGGCACTCACATCTATGGAACAGAGCAGAGGTTGAAGGCTTAAATTACCTTGAAAGCTCGAATGTGGGCAATAGTTATGGCGCGTATTACATAGATTCAACCGGATCTTATACGGCAGATGTAAGGGCGAGTTATTCAGACTTTTGGGAAGATGTAAATTCTGCGGCACCTCGCTGGGATATTGAAAATTATCCTCCGAACGGTGATCCCCAGGATAGAGTGATGAGCTTTCCAACCTTATTCAGCCCGATGAGCATGGAAAATGAAAGTTATCCAAATTTGCCGTTTGTAACCAGTAATAACCTTTCGGTATTTTCAGTGTTGGATACGCAGTCTGGCAGCGTGAAAAGTTATGTTTTCGATCCTTCGGACTTAAACTCTGAAGTAATACTATTCGATGAATTTTTATTAGATTAGCCTTCAGTGCTTTTACTCCAAGACGGGCTTCAATAATGAAAAATACTCCCATTGAGGTGCTTTAGAACGCTTGGGTAGCTGGGACACTCACAAATTAATTTATTGATAATGTGGGTGTCCTATTTTAAGAAGCTATTGAATAGCATCGACTTGCCAATTTTAAATATCTACCATCAACGTTAAAAAAATTTAATGAACTGCTAATCTGTTCTGCTCTGTTGTCCGTTTATAACCTCATACACCTTCGCTTATGTCACTTGATGTAGGCCTTGTTTAAGAGGAGATGCAGGTTTTTATGGACGATCCTACGCTAATTATCCTAATGTATTTCATCATTCCCATCTGGTTTGTGGCGGGCATAGTCGACTGGTTTTGCCACAGGCGAAGTAATATTTCTGGTACGAGCGGCGCAAAAGAATCTCTTATCCATTTACTTATGTTCGCTGAAGTGGGCATTCCACTTTTCATGGTGCTGATATTCGAAGTAAACAGCCTAATTATCGCTATCAGTATCTTGCTCTTTTTTGTGCATGAAGCAACGGCAATGTGGGATGTATCTTATGCTGTAACTAAGCGCCGTGTAGGCCCAATTGAGCAGCATGTTCATAGTTTTTTAGAAATGATCCCGCTGCTAGCCTTAGTGTTAGTAGTGGGTCGTCATTGGCCGCATTTTATTGCGCTGTTTGGTTTCGGCGACATTCCTGCTGACTTCGCGCTACAACTTAAAGAAGACCCTTTACCCACATGGTATTTAGTTACCGTACTATTGATAGCACTAGCCTTAGAATTTGTACCCTACTTGGAGGAATTAATGCGTGGCTTGAAAGATAAAAATCAAAACAAGGAGGGCGAGACCACTGGCTCTCGTACCAGAAACGTCACCCCCATTTCAGATGAGGAAGCTGAAGCAGCTAGCCCCTATGCTACGTCAGTGGCTGGGGAAGAAGACCCAGGTGTGGCATTAGAAGAACTGGTAGAGAGTAGTAAGGTGGTTACTCCCATTTCCAAGAAGCGATAGAACGGCAACGGGGTATCAATGGGTTCGTTTTACCAACCTCAATTAGCGCATATTTAAGGGAGCTTTTTAAGCTCCCTGCTTTAAGCTTATTTTTCGGTCTGCTTTTTCCTCATTTCAGCTTGCGCTTCCTGCCAGGCTTTATAATCCTCGAATCGCTGTTCGTAGCGAAGCACCTTACTATTAGGATCGGCAACCACCACATCGTATTCGGTTACCATTAAACTGGTTTGGTTTTGCATATCAAGCGTAGTTACTTTACCGTTTACGCTAACCTCTAGGGGCATAGGGAAGGGCAAGTCACCTTCTGTTTTCCACGTAAAGGTGACTTCATTTTCTGTACGGGCTACATCTAATATAGGTAAGGCCGCGCTGAATATATACACGTCAAAAAACCAATCTAAATTGTGCTCGCTGTTTTTATTGACGATATCGATAAAGTCTTGAGTATTGGCGAAAATAGGTTCGAAATTGCCTGGTTGTGGGTCAACACGGCCATACACAAGTTCGGTTACAGAACGGAAAAAGGGTTCATCACCCATTAGCCCTCTAAGTGTATGAATAACCCATGAACCTTTGGCATAAATATCACCTGCTGGGCCTTTTTCATACACATCTTCTTCAGACATCAATTCGTTGCTAACGATAGGGTGAGCATTAGCCAACCCTTTTCGCTGTGCGTTAAGCTTCACAAAATAGGCTTCATTGCCGTGTAAGTATTGTGCATATAACGGTTGCATGTAGGTGCCAAACCCTTCGTGTAACCACATGTGATCCCAGTTGTCGTTGGTTAGCTGATTACCAAACCATTCATGGGCAAACTCGTGCTGCATTAACCAATCATATCCAGCGTCATCTTTTCTATATTCATTGCCATAGGCGTTAATGGTTTGGTGTTCCATACCCAGGTGAGGTGTTTGTACTATGCCCACTTTCTCGTTGGCAAACGGGTAGGGGCCAATCATCCGCTCGAAAAAGGTTATCATTTCAGGAAGTTCGGCAAATAATGCCTCGGCTTTTTCTTCGTTTTCTGGAAGATGGTAGTAGGTTAACGGGTAGGTGTTACCGTATATGCTGGTAAAACTTTTGGTCAGCTTTTCATAAGGCGCTATGTTTAAGGCAATGCCATAAGTATTGTGCATCGACTTGGTTTGCCAATGAAAAGTGCGGTCATTACCTTTTTCTTCAGTAGCAACCAATACGCCGTTACTGGCGGCCACAAGCGGCTTAGGTACGGTAATGAAAAGCTCGGTGTTAGCAGGTTCACCATAAGGTTGATCAATACACGGCCAGAAAATGTCGCACCCTTCACCTTGCACTGCTGTTGCCAACCATGGATGTCCATCCGGTGTTTCTTCCCACATCACTCCGCCATCCCAAGGGGCTCTGATTGGCGTGCGTGGATGTCCGGAATAGACAATGCGGAGCGTTACAGGAAAAGACACACTGCTATTTGGCGAAACAATAAGCTCGCCTTCAAGGTTACTAAATTGCTGTGCAGGTAGCTCGGTACCATTGAGCCAAACGCTTTCAATGGTAAAACGTGTGTCTAAATCCACAGAGATTTCTTGTTGTGGTAAAGGCGCTTGCAGCGTAAGTGTGGTATCGCCAAACACTATCTCTTTGTCGAAATCGAAGGAAAAGGCAAGCTTTGCATGACTAATGGATAAATGCTTTTGTCTTTCAGAAATCTCTCCGCCAGACTTTAACGTGTATGGTGTTGATAGCTCGGCAGCTGGTGCTTGATTGACTGAAGAAGTGTGTTGAGTGGCACACCCAACTACAAATGTTGAGGCACACGCTAAGGCAAGCGTTTTTAATTTCATGTGTTTTCCGTTTTTATTATTACATTCTAAGGAACTTATAAATCAATGGGTTATGATTTGCAAAAGTCTCTTCATAGTGCAATGGCTAAACGGTTAACGTGAGCATTCGTGCGGTGAAAAGCTATAAGGGTATGCTTACCCGAATAGCATATTTGCTACTCGGGTGAGCAGTTGGGTTAATGTTTAACTAAATATCCGCAAATTATGGTAGATGTTGACCACCTGTTACGCCCGTAATTTCAGCAGTAACATAGCTAGATTCTTGAGATGCAAGGTATACATAGACTGGTGCTAGCTCGGCAGGTTGGCCTGGTCTCTTTAAAGGCACGTTTTCACCAAACTTAGGGAGCTTCTCTTCAGGCTGGCCGCCACTTTGTTGAATGGGTGTCCAAATAGGGCCGGGCGCTACGCCATTCACTCGTATCCCTTTTTCAATTAACATCTTCGCTAGGCTTTTTGTGAAGCTGGTTATAGCACCTTTTGTAGAAGCATAGTCGAGTAAACCAGCAGAAGGTTGATAGCATTGAATAGATGTAGTGTTGATAATGCTCGAACCTGCGGGCATATGTTTCACTGCGGCTTTTGTTATCCAAAACATAGCAAATACATTGGTTTGATAAGTTTTACAAAACTGTTCTGTGGTTAAATCTTCTAGCTCAGCCACAAATTGCTGTTTACCCGCGTTGTTCACCAAGATATCTATAGAGCCAAGTTTTGTTGCGGTTTGACTAACCAACTCCTCACAGAAGCTCTCATCAGAAATATCGCCGGGAATACCATGTGCCGAGATACCACAGTCTGACAAATACGTTAGCGTGTCTTGCGCATCTTTTTCCTCACTAGGAAGGTAATTAATCACTACATCGGCACCTTCTCTTGCAAATGCGATGGCCACCGCACGGCCAATGCCAGAGTCTCCGCCCGTAACTAGGGCTTTGCGCCCTTTCAATCTACCTGAACCTTCATAGGTCTTCTCACCATGGTCCGATTTAGGCGACAGAATTTCATCTAACCCAGGGTCTGGCTGATCATCATTCTTGTGAGTATCTGAAACATCATACTGATAACGGGGATCCTGCATAGTAAATTGATTAATCTTTGACATGCTTTTCTCCTATACGGTTTGCAAATGCTATTGATGAATTATTAACGGAACCGTTTTTGCGCATAAATATAAAAAGGTTCGAATTAATATTTACGTTCGTGTTTTTAAATTTTTAGCACTTATGACGTATATAGAGAAAAGCAAAGTACATGCCATGCATATTTTAAAATAATCTATTTAATGTGAAGTGAAATATTATTTTTATAGCAAGAAAAAAAGCCCCTATAGCAAATGCTAAAGGAGCCTTGTTCTCTATTTGAAAGCTATTATTTAATAGCCTTTTTTACTCTCTAATCTATTGGAGTCTAAGCTGCTTGGAAAATAAGCTCGTTAAAGAGTGAGAGTAAAAAAACATGTATCTATAGTCTTCCAGTTAGGAAAAGAAGCAGCACCACAAGTAGAAGTAAACCGCCAATTCCACCAATAGCTACGTTTTGAACTAACGCTGCTACTATCAACACTACAATGACTAAACTTAGTAAACCCATTCTCATAATATCTTCCTCAATTATTTTCACTTAATGTGTACGCAACGGTGATATCGCTTTTTGTTACGCTACCGCATAAACTTTACGTACAGCGCCAGCACCAAGGTGACCGCCGATTAAGCCGGCTATTAGGCCAAGTGCAGAGGCGATAAAGGCTGTCCATAGAACCGCTTGGGTATAAGTACCTACCGTTTCCGATACTTTGTTTAATTCAGCTTTTGCTTCTGATACTAGTTGCTTAGCTTCTTTTTCTGCGCCACTAACAATGGCTTCAATTTCTTGTTCAGATAAGCTGGTATTGACGGCTAATACATCTTTCGCCATCTCAGGTTTACCAGTAATTAAATACTGACCCGCTTCAACCAATGTATCTGAATCTAAATCTTTCAATGCTTGGCTAACTTCTTGTGAAGACACTTCACTACCTGCCATGCCACCTACCGATTGGCTCACCGAACTTTCAATATCAGCCATTTTCTGGCCTAACCAATTTTTAGCTTCGTTAGATTCACTTGAGTTACTCCACGATTCAGCCTTTTCTTGAGCACCGGTGATAATCGAGTCGATTTCGTCATCTGATAAGCTAGTTCGCTGCGTTAATTCATTACGGGCTTTTTCTGTGTCGCCTGAAATAAGTGCACTGGTAATTGCACCTGTATCTTCAGCATTTAAAGACTCAATAGCTGAACTTACTTCTTGCTGATTTGGGCTTTGTGAGCCCGTGCCTGTTTCGCTGATAACCTGTGATGCTTGGCGTTTCATCACTGCGGCAATACTGGTTTTTACTGATTCGGGCAACATACTTTCATTACCAGACCCTGATTTTAAAATTGTAGTGCTGGCTTTATTAGCACTACCTAATGCACTACCAATTGAGTTCATCGTACTGCCGATACCGGAAACACCTAACATAACAATAAGTACTGTGCCTACAGACCACACAGTTAGGCCGTGTAGGGCACCTATTCTATCATCAGCAGTTCCTGCCATTTTTGCAGCAAGTACACCACCTGCAAACGTAGAGAAAATAGTGGTTATTAATATCCAAATAATCGACCCTATGCCTAATCCGTTACCCATTGCAGATAGGTCTGTAGCATCTGCGATACCCACGCCAATAGCAGAGCCCAAAAGGAGCATAAGCCAACCCAACGCAATCATTAACATAATACCAGCAATGATAGCGCCCCAACTGATGCGATGCCCTATTGGAAGGCTAAAATTAGCGGCCGTTGAGCTTGGTGTTCCAACGATTTCTCTTTCCATAATGAATTCCTCTAATAAATGAAGGACGGCGTATTTAAACCTTGCCATCGTAGTGCTAATACTGAACGCACTATTAAAATGGCAATAACTAAGCCAGAGAGCAGAAGTCGTTAGAAGTTTATTAGAGGTGCCTTAATGGCTGCGGTGTGCGTCGATTCTTCAATATCAATTAAACTTAAGTAAATGAAGAAAATGTAATAATTAATGCAATACTTACCAAGCATTAAGTAACATTTACATTTAGTATTATATCTTGGAAATTATATTTAATAGAGATGGTGTAGCAAGAAATAAATGTTAATAAATGGACTGTTAAATATATCTAAATACTTGTAGTTGATTACATGTAAATGCATGTCAGTACATTTAAAATCGTGGTTCTATTTTCATGGCGGCTATTTTTAAAGAAAAGGGGGGTGGAGTTTTTTACTTATTTTTGATGTTGTTATTTATTTAAAAGTGTCGAATTATTAATGTCGAATAAAAACCCTGGAGCTCCAGTAATTTGACTTCGCATAAATAGCGTTAAGTGGATTATAATTTGCTGCTATTGAAGACATTGCTTAGTAATGCTCGAGCACAATGGTACGTGCCATATCACCGCTGTTGCGATAGAGGAGTGAATAGAATAGGTGCTAGCAATATTAAGTGAAATCAACAATAGTTAATCTTTAAGAAGCAGGAGGGGAAATTACCTTAGCTGGCTATCTTTGCTTCCTCGTCGATTAAAGGCCGATTCAACCTTAGTCGCCTTTTCCAATTTAGCTTGACAGTTTATACACAGCTGCACACCGAGCACAGCTACTCGTCTTCGTTCTGGTATACGAGCGTCACATTCTTCACAGAACTCTGCACTTTCACCCTGATACATGCTGTTTTTAGCACGCGCCACGGCATCTTCAACGCTTGCATCTATCTGATCTTGTACTGCCCCGTCTTTTGCCCAGCCACCGGCCATGTTTCCTCCCAATTGTTGCTTGTGGGTCTTGCTAATAAATAATATCCAATCCATCGGTATCAAAACCAATCAGCATCGATACTCATCACTAGCGCTAACGATAGAATGAAGCAAAAACAGTGCCGAGCCTTTCCTCAAGAATTTTTGGTAATAGTTACAGAAGGTTAAGGTAGGTGAAGAAAGGTAAAGTAATGTAGGGAGCCCGGAGTGCCCGTAGTCTTTACTGAATGCAGTGAAATATTTGCTTCGTTCTATGATGGAATGGTCTAAGACAGAGTGGTCGAAAACAAAACAGCCTTGTTTGAAGAAAACACTAAAAGGAGCAAGAGCTCCTTTTAGTATTCTTACTGTTTTGGCTTAAGCTTACTTATCAGTGCCCGCCGTTAATGGCTGGTCAAGTTTATAGTCGAGCTGCACTAACAAACCTGTTTGCCTGCGGGCTACACCACCTTTAATTGCTGGTTTGTATTTCCATTGCTCAAGCGCAGCTTTTGCACTTTCATCAAATATACCTTCGGGAGTGGCATTAACTACAGTGACATTGTCGGTGTTACCGTTTTTAGTAATATCAAACTGCAGTACGACGAAACCTTCAATATTTCCTTTTTCGGCCGATTTGGGGTATTCAGGCGATACAAATTCTACCGGGGCTGCTTCGTCAACTTTCGACTGTTTGTGTTCAGTATTTTGAAGTGGCACATTGGCTAACGCCATGTTGGCCGTTACTAAGGCAAAAATAGCAGCTGTGCCAGCGGCAAGTAATTTATTACCTTTATGCGGGGTTTTAATCGCGTTTAATCTTTTAATCATTGTATTTTTCTCTCCAAAGGTTGGGTACAGGTTTACTGCTTGTGAATTATGCTCGGCACAACATACAAGTGCTTTTGCATAAATGAGTTTCTCGGTTGGTGATTTGTTGGCGAGCACTGCGTTATCGCATGCTAATTCTTGACTGCTACGAAACGATTTCAACGCAATCCAGAGCACGGGGTTAAACCAAAAAAGCACCGCAAACGCTAACGCAATAGCATTCCATAGGTTATCTTTGTGTTGGTTATGGACACTTTCATGTTCAAGTATTAATGATTGTTGGGAGTTTGAAAAAGCGGTCTTAAAGTAACTTGGCAGCAGTACGGCTGGTTTCAAGAAGCCAAAGAGCATAGGCGTAGAAGCTTTATCAGAATAATAAGCGCGAAGGGAAGGTGATGTATTTGAAGTTACCGGAACCGTTGCGCTAGGCGCTCGCACAAGGTGCTTTTTATCAATAGATCTTAATATACTTATATGGTTTGCCGCTATGTAAGCCGCTACTGCGCTAGCACCCGTTGCCCATAACCAAAACAGCACATTAAACTGCCCACCGGATACATTAGGGTTAATACCTACTAAATAGCGGCTAATGCTATTAGCGGGAATAGAAACCAAATCAATTGGTAGGTTGTTCATCACAAGTGCAGCCGGAAGTAGTAACCATGCTTTGTAAACAAACGTAGTGCCTAGTTGGGGAGTGAGGAATCGCTCACAAAGAATCAATAGCGCCAGAACAACGGTTAACATAGTTTGCTGAGAAATCATCCACTCAATCATTGTTTTTCTCCCATTGCTTGATCACCGCTTTAAGCTCATCGATATCTTCTTTAGATAACTCGTTTTGGTTGGCAAAGCCTGCAATCATTGGCGCAACTTTACCTTTGAAGAGTCGGCTTAAAAAGCTACTGGTTTCTTCTTGAACATATTCTTCGCGGGCAATTAAGGGGTAGTAAAGGTATTGGCGCTGCTGCTTGTGAAAACTGATAGCCCCCTTTTTTACTAAGCGTCCAAGCAAGGTTTTCACCGTTTTTTCATGCCACGGTTTATGTTGATTAAGGCGCTCAATGACCTCGTTAGACGAAATCGGGTTGCTGTCCCAAATCACGTCTAATACTTCAAACTCGGTATTGCTAATATCTGGCTGCGCTTTAGGTGTGTTCATAATTATTTCGCTTTAACCAATGTGGTAGTGACTTTTCTATAAATGGATTACATGTGTAGTCTTAATTAAAGATTACATGTGTAATTCTAAAGCGCAAGTTTTTATCGCGTTTTTTTTAATCAGTGCTGGAGGGAAGGAGGCTGGCCTGTCACGGGAGTGGCCTATCAGTGGAGCAGGAAAGTGTGAGTGGTAGGGCGAGAGGGGATAACTAGTAACTATTCATGCCCATCTATTTCATTTTGTAGGGTGTCTAGCTCATCCAGTACTCTCATAAACTTTCTGCCAAACTCAGTGACCTCGTACTCAACTCGGGGCGGAACTTCGTTGTAAGAAACGCGGGCTAAAATATTAAACTCGATATTTTTGCGTAAACATTGGTTGAGTACTTTTGTGGTAAGGCCATCTACGCACCGCACCATTTCGCCGGGGCGATTAATACCATTATTCAGAAGTTGGTAAATGGTAAGCGACCATTTACAGCCATAAATAGTTTCTACCATTTGAGCCGCTTTGCTTGGTGCTAATTTTTTTGAAAAATTCTTCTCTAATGTTTTCATTAAGATGTACCAAAAAGTACCTACCTTACCGATAAGTACTTACTTTTTAAGCCTATTAATTACCGTTAAATTCGCCACACAGTTTAACATAACCAAGGTAATTAATTATGCATACTTCAAACATAGCACTAATAGTAGGTGGCTCTAGTGGAATGGGATTGGCCACCGCCAAGCAACTTATTGCTAAAGGTATTAGTGTTGTTATTTTAGGTAATAAAGGTAGCAAATTGGCTACTGCTAAATCTGATTTAGAAGCGATATCGAAAGGTGGCGCTACGGTAGAAATTATTCAAGCAAATTTATATCTTAAGCAAGACATAGACAGAGTTATTCATAGTATAAACACTGAAAATCGACATATTCAGCACCTAGTGAACGCTGCTGGCTACTTTAACCCTAAGCCCTTTTTATCTCACGAGGGCAGTGATTACGATACTTATGCAAGCTTAAATCGCGCTACTTTTTTTATTAGTCAGGCAGTGGCGAATAATATGATTAAGCATGGCGGCGGCGCTATTGTGCATATTGGTTCTATGTGGGCGAAACAGGCAATAAAAGCAACACCGTCTTCTGCCTATTCAATGGCAAAAGCAGGCTTGCATGCATTAACGCAACATATGGCTATGGAACTAGCAGAGCATAATATACGGGTAAATGCAGTATCGCCTGCGGTAGTTAAAACGCCTATTTATGAGTCGTTTATTGACCCATCTGAACTTGATGATGCGCTAGCCGGCTTCAACGGTTTTCATCCAATAGGTCGCATTGGAACACCTGATGATATCGCTAATAGTATTGTCTTCCTGTTACAAGAACAAACGAGTTGGGTAACCGGTGCGATTTGGGATGTTGATGGCGGTGTTATCGCTGGGCGAAATTAAGCGGATTATTTCATTGCAAATTGGTAGCTAGCAAGATCGCTTATTCGAAGGCGTTTAATTGGCTGTTTTACTGTCATTAAACGCCGCGAATTTTCTTGAAAATACTAGCGGACAATAACGATAAAAGCCCTGTAACTATACCCGCAAGTAAGCCAACCCAAATAGCGTGCAGGGGAATAAAAAGAAGTGCCAATGCGGCTGTCGATGATAGGCGCTCACCATTATAGGAAGGGTAATTTAAGCCCCAATATCCCCAAAAATGAAAAAGCGCTATTGCTATTAGTGCTCCCCAAAATGCCATTTTTTCATGAACAGAATAATAGTCACCAAGGAAAGCAGCTAGGCTAGTAAGTAGCAAGTAAGGAATGAGCCGAAAGGGAGCCGATTCAAAGTAAGCAAAAGGAGAGGAATATCGAAAGATATGCTCGAAGCTGGCTTCGAAACCATAACCGCCAATGGTAATGGCGAGTAACCAATCTACTGTTATCTCATTGATTACAATAAAGCAGAAAATCAATACACCCCAAAACCATTTGTTCATATCTCGCTCCTTTTTGATTCAGTGCAATCATTGCTTAGTATCTGAAACCTTAATTAACTTCCCGCAAAAGTGCCTTAGGCTTTACGTTTTTTTGCTGGAAATTTACACAAAATAACAAAGCAGCAGTTCTGAGTATCGAAGTTATTTTGCCCCATCAAGTAAGGTAATTAGAGGTGCGGTATGCACAAGGCGTAGCCAACAGAAATACACACCATTAAATCATGTGGTTTAACAATTGCTTCAATTGGCTGCGATAGACTCCTTATGATTCAAATTTAGTGAAATACGATGTTTTTCTTTTCAATGTAGGCCTAGTAGTGAGCGTGATTTCATGAGTGTAGTGCCGGAGTATTTAAACCGTAGGCGGGCGTTAAAAACCCTAATTGGTGGGGTGTTAGGAACCTTTGCGGCGTCAAAATTGGTTCATTCTAATAGTAAAGTTGCATCATCGACCACCGCTAAGTTACCCCCAAGACCTAATAATATATCGCCCGAGTTGCTGGCAAAAGATGAATCATTTTGGGCACAAGTTGCACTGAATTATGACAAAGCGCAGCGGATAGTTAATTTAGAACATGGTTACTGGGGAAAGATGTCTAAGCAGGTGCAGGAAGTATTTGTTGATAAAACGAAAATGGTGAATACACAACTTTCCGTTTATGCACGTAAGCATTTCTCTGAGGACCTAAAGCTAAGCGCTGGCAAAATCGCACAAGCGCTAGGTGCTAATTATGATGAAGTCGTTATCACTCGTAACGCGACGGAATCGATTCATAACTTAATGCGTCAGTACAACGACTTTAATGCTAACGACACCGTATTATTTGCCGACATCGATTATCCTAGCTTTAAAGACACCATGCGGTGGTTGGCTAAAACGCAGAGCGTCGAACCTGTGGAAGTCACGTTGCCCGCGCAAACCAATCAAGCAGAGATCCTCAAGGTATACACGAAAGCCTTTGATGAAAACCCTAATTTGAAGCTAATGCTGCTTACTCATGTGAGTAATCAGCACGGCCTCATATTGCCTGTTGCTGATATCGCTAAAGCCGCAAAAGCCCGTGGTATAGATGTTATTTGTGATTGTGCCCAATCGTGGGGGTTGCTCGACTTTAACATTACCGACTTAAATGTGGACTGGGCAGGCTTCAACTTGCACAAATGGATAGGCAGCCCAGTGGGGGTGGGAGCGCTTTATATGAAGAAGGGCACGTTAGGCAAAATATCTCCATACCCCGGTGAGACCGACCCTACCAATACGTTGGCTCACAAACGGGTTCATACTGCCACATCAAATTTTGCGTCTGTTTTAACGATTCCTGCCGCTATCGACTTTCATCAGTCTATTGGGGCTGCCAATAAAGAAGCGAGGTTGCGTTACTTGCGCAATTTGTGGGTAGAAGAAGCAAGAAAACTGCCTAATATTGAAGTGTTGGGCGGCGAAGATGACGCATCAAGCACAGGAATGGGAGCATTTAGAATGAGAGAGAAAGTGTCGTTAAACGACGCAAAGGTGCTGAAGAAAAGACTGGAAAATGAATTCAACGTATTTACGGTATTGAGAGTAGGGCTAGCCAGTGGTTGTTGTATACGAGTTACACCGCAGATATTCATTTCAGCTGAAGAAATAAATCACTTAATTCTCGCTTTAAAAAGCCTGTAGAAAGGAAAAATGATGAAAAAATTTATAGTATCGACAGCAGCTTTATTAATATTAATGCCTTTAGTTGCAAGCGCGAATTCGCCAGAGGAAAACCTCAAAGCGGCGGGGTTTACTTTGCCAGCGCCAGTGAAGCCGATAGCCAATTACGTAACATGGCGACGTGCGGGAAACATATTGTACTTATCGGGTCACGGGGCCTGTGAAGGCAAGAGTGTACTTGGCAAATTGGGGCAAGACGTATCGGTAGAGCAGGGTTACGATGCTGCTCAATTGGTGGGGCTATGCGCGTTGGCAACGATTAAAGAAGCCACTGGCGATTTGAGCACGGTAAAACAAGTGCTACAGATAACGGGGATGGTAAATGCCACTGATGATTTCACTGGGCATTCACTCGTGATAAATGGCTTTTCCGATATTTTTGTCACTGCGTTTGGTGATGATGGTAAAGCAGCAAGAGCCGCCGTTGGCATGAGTAGCTTGCCGGGCAATATGGCGGTTGAAGTGAGCGCAGTTCTTGAATTGAATGGGAGTTAAACGAGGAGCTTGAGGGAGAGCTCTACAGTGGCTAAATCTAAGTTCGCATGTACGCGGCACTAATATTTGAGAGTTTTTTAAAGATGGTGATCAGTGTTGTGTGCATACACATCCATGCTACGCCATTTCTCACCTAGACAGAGAATACACATCCATGCTACGCCATTTCTCACCTAGACAGAGAATACATGGCCGGCTTGCCCGGCTTCACGTATTAACCCCTCAACAATATAACGACCCAGAGCTCAGCTTTTTATGTGGAACATCGCCGAGCCTAATATGCCAAAATCTTGGCAAGGCTAACCCCGATCTCTCAATTCGCTTTTTAGTAAGAAAGGTCTATTTTTGAATGAGATAATTGCGAAGACTTGCGCTTGATTTTTATGAAGTATGTGGCGAACTTGATGCCTAAGAGTAAGAATTATCTGAGTTTTTACTATGTTTATACATTGTTAATTAAATCTTAGTCTAAAACGATTAAGTTAATGGTGGGTAAAAACTAAAATTAAAATGAACTTTTTTATCTTGTTAGTTTTTTGTATAAGGTTCTGATTTTTATGTATTTGTAATTTTAGTTTGCTAATAGGGTGAAATGGATTTGGTCATTTTTTTAAACAAATATTTTACATAATGCAATTTTTCTAGTAATCTTTTGCTTAATCGATTAAGTCAATGTTTGTTAATTTATGGTTTTAGTTCTCTTTCGCTTCTTTCTATAAAGCTGAGCGCAAGAGAATTTCGCTTAGCTTTGGAGAATACCCATGCATACAACATTTAATAAAAGCGCATTGGGCATTGCAGTGTTATTAGGCCTGAATGGCGCTGCTTTAGCTCAGGACTCTTTAGTTCAAAAGAATTTATCTCAAGAGAATTCATCTCAAGAGAAGAAAGCAAAAGAAACGTATGAACAGATCGTGGTAACAGCCAGCCCCGCGGGTGTTTCCGCACAAGAGGCAAGTGTCTCTGTTAGTTCGTTTGATGAAGAAGAAGTCATGAAGCTTGCACCTCGCTCAACGGCTGAGGTGTTCCGTGCGCTGCCAGGTATTCGTGCCGAATCATCAGGCGGTGGCGGTAACGCAAACATCACTATTCGTGGTATTCCTTTGGCTACCGGCGGCTCTAAATTCATGCAAATTCATGAAGATGGCCTTCCCGTTTTAGAGTACGGCGATATTAACTTCGGTAACGCAGATAACTTCTTACGTTATGACTGGTCTGTAGAACGGGTGGAATCGGTACGTGGTGGTTCAGCATCTACATTTGCCAGTAACTCACCGGGTGGGGTCATCAACATGATCAGCGCAACGGGTGAACAAGGTGGTGGTGCAATCGGCACATCCTTTGGTCTTGACTACGAAGAGTTTCGTTTAGACTTCGCTTACGGCGGTGAAGTAAACGACGACCTCTATTTCCACATTGGTGGTTTTGCGCGCGGTGGTGAAGGTGTTCGTGACACCGGCTATAACGGCGACCAAGGTGGCCAAGTAAAAATCAACTTCACTCAACTACTCGAAAACGGTCATTTACGCTTTTACTTCAAGCATTTAGACGACAGAGTAACGACCTATTTACCAGCTCCGGTATTGGTAAAAGGTAACGGCAGCTATGGCGCAGTAGATAACTTCGATGCAAGCAGCCAAACACTGCATTCTGCTTACACTACCAATGTTTCGACTTTCGATTCTTTCGGTAACCCAGTTAATCGTGATCTAACGGACGGTATTGAATCTGAGGTGACCTCTTTCGGCTTTGAAGCTGATTTGGAAGTGGCAGAAGATCTTTACCTGCTTAACAAATTCAGAACGTCTGATGTAGGCGGTGGATTCGTATCTCCATTCACTGATACTTTCGGAGCTTATGGACCGCAGTCTGCTAGCAGTATGGCTACCGCAATTTGTGCTTCAGCCTTAGACGGTGATGGTAATGCGTTCAACTGTGATTCAACCAGCGTAACGCTTGCGAATGGTCCAAATGCCGGTGAAGAGTACAACGGCTTAGCTTTCCTTAATTTATTGTTCGATACGACTTACAATGATTTAGGTAATATGATCAACGACTTGAGTCTTCGTAAAGAGTACGCCAATGGGGTAACGCTAACCGCAGGTTATTACTACTCTAAGCAAGATATCGCTATTAGCTGGAACAGCTGGAATACGTTTATCCAAACGGTTGACGGTACTAACTCTCAGTATCTTCATATTGAAGATGCCGACGGTACTGCACTTGTTGACCAGGGGCTTTGGGCTCCAAGCTTCCTTTCATGGGAATGGGATTTAAACTACACCACTACGGCGCCGTACATTAACGTAGGCTTCGAAGTAGGTGATAACTGGTTGTTTGACGTGAGTGCACGTCGTGACACAGTGCAAGCGAATGGCGAACTTATTAACTCGTGTTGCGGCGGTAATACCGATGTAGACATTAATGGTGATGGGGTTATTTCAGGTAATACTGAAGATGCATCTGCATCAAATGGCTTTGGCTTCGGTGGTGGTGTAATTCGTTTGAACCGAGCTAACGCAACAAGTCAAATTGTTGATTACGAAGCAAGTAACACATCATTCTCACTTGGTGGTTCATACCTGTACAGCGATTCTGTGACTTTCTTTGGTCGCTATAGTGAAGGTGGCCGGGCTCTCGCCGATAGACTACTTCAAATTGCTGGTACCCTTAATGCCGATGGCAGCTTAACAAGCACAACGAGTGGTTTCGACGAAACAGAGCAGTTAGAGTTTGGTGTCAAGTACGGTACGCGAGACTTCAAATTTAACGCGACGTTGTTCAATACGGTAACCCAAGATACTCAAGCTGAAGTGACAAGCGGTTTAACCTTTATTCGTGAATACGAAGCAACAGGTTTAGAACTTGAAAGTAAGTACGATTTTGGTAACGGTTTCACAATGTCAGGAAATGCAACGTGGACAGATGCAGAAATTAGTGAAGACAAGTTCAATCCTGCATTAGTAGGTAAGACTCCTCGTCGTCAAGCTGATTTCATCTACACGGTTATTCCACAGTATGACTTTGAAAACTTCAGTATTGGTGCGTCGTTACAAGGCTCAACAGAGTACTATGTTCAAGACTCAAACGAGCTTAAGCAAGACGCTTACGTAGTAGCTAACTTATTTGCCACTTGGTATGTATCTGACCAATTCTCAGTATCGTTGAATGTAAACAACGCCACCGATGAGTTTGTTATTACTGAGTCTGAAGAAAGTGCTGCATCAGCTGGCGACATCATTCGTGCTCGCCCGATTAGCGGAAGAACGTCTTCAATTCAATTGAAGTACGCCTTCTATTAATGGTCGTTAAAACTATTCGCTGCGGCGCTTTTTAATAAGCGCCGTAAGTGATAGTTCTGGTATTTCGCTGCAAGCGCTACATAAGATAATTCGCCGCAGCAATGCATTTTATCTTTCTTTAGTTTCAAAGGTAAATCTTCATGTCTACTAACCAAACGAGCGAGCATAACTACGGGTTAATTCGCTGGTTAACCTATTTGATGTTTATGATGTTTGCGATGACATCCGACTCGGTAGGCGAAATCATAAAAGAAGTAAAAATTGAGTTTGCAGTGACCAATACGCAAGCGAGTCTAATGCACTCTTTGTTCATGATTGGTATTGCATTTTCTGGGCTATTTCTTGGCTTTTTGGCCGACAAATTTGGTCGCAAAAAAACGCTTATCTTGGGCTTAGCTTTATTCGCGATATCTTGTTATCTGTTTATGGTAGGCAGTACCTTTGCGTTTATTCTAAGTTTGGTAACTTTGTCAGGCTTGGCTGTTGGGGTGTTTAAAACCGCTGCACTTGCCTTAATCGGCGATATTTCACGCTCAACTAAAGAACATACTGGCACCATGAACGGTGCTGAAGCATTCTTTGGTGTGGGCGCAATAATAGGTCCAATTCTGGTCGCCTGGCTGATTACCCAGGGTGTTCATTGGACTTGGCTATACGTGATTGCAGGTGGTTTATGCACCGTGCTCATTTGCATGGCACTGATGGTTGAATATCCAGAAAGCAAGGCGATAAAAGAAAAGCCTACTAGTCTTGTCGATAGCTTAAAGTTACTAAAAGACCCTTACGCACTAGGTTTCTCAATCGGCGCGTTTCTTTATGTTGCGGCCGAAAGTGCAATTTATGTGTGGATGCCAAGCTACTTAATTTGTGACGCTAATTCGGCATCAGATATTTACAGCTGCTACGCCAATGAATCTACCCAAACACTTGCCATTTACGCCGTTTCCGTATTTTTCGCGTTGCGCGCGGTAGGTCGGTTTGTTGGTATTTGGATGATGCAGCACTTCGAGTGGACCAAAGTGCTTCTGTTATTTAGTTTCATGATAATGATGTGTTTTGTGGTTGGCTTAATAGCAGGCCAAACGCTAGCCGTTTTCCTTTTTCCATTAAGCGGCATATTTATGTCAGTCATTTATCCTACTTTTAATTCCAAAGGCATTAGCTGCTTCGAGAAGCGACAGCACGGTTCAGTGGCGGGGGTTATTTTATTCTTTACTGCGGCGGGTGCTGCGGCTGGGCCTTTTATTATGGGTGTGGTAAGTGATGCCAATGGCGGCGATGCCAAGTATGGATTTGTCGTAGCCACGGGCTTTTCTATTTTGTTATTCCTAGGCTTACTTTACAACGCTATTGCTCAGCCAACGCGAGAGCGTCTCGCCATGATTGAGAAAAGAGAATATGGAGTGCCTCAACACACCTAGCCAGAGCATTATCAAGTTCCACTATTTACATTAAATCAATGCAGTGCTTCTTGTTGCTATAGGAAACACTGCAAATCTTCGGTGCATTTTTGCTTTTTAATAAGGCGCACCCCCGTTAATTGGAGAGTTTTCATGCCTTTACGCAATGGCGTTCAACTTATTACCTATGCAGACCGTTTAGGTAAGGGAAATATGACAGGCCTCAACACGCTGCTAAGCACCACGTTGAAAGGGCTATTTACAGGCGTTCATATTTTACCTTTCTATTACCCCTTCGATGGTGAAGATGCAGGTTTTGATCCTATCGATCACACGACCGTTGATTCGCGCTTGGGCAGCTGGGCCGATGTGAAGCAGATTGGCGAGTCGATGAATATTATGGCAGACCTAATAGTGAATCACATGTCTGCGCAAAGTGAGCCATTTTTAGATGTAATTAAACACGGCCGTGAATCACAATACTGGCCGCTATTTTTAACAAAACAATCTGTATTTAGCGAAGATGATGCGGCTAATATTGCCAATATTGGAAAGGTATTTAGGCCTCGCCCTACGCCATTTTTCTCTGAGTATGAGCTAGATAACAAAGAGGTTGTGCCTTTTTGGACAACGTTCACCGCCAATCAAATCGATATTGATGTTGAGTCTGATTTGGGTAAAGCATACCTAGAATCAATCCTAGAAGCTTTTACACAAAGTAATGTCGATTTAATTCGTTTAGATGCAGCAGGTTATGCCATTAAACGCGCTGGCACTAACTGTTTTATGTTAGAAGAAACCTTTGAGTTTATTGAGGCATTAAGCAAGCGTGCACACGCGATGGGCATTCAAAGCTTGGTTGAAATTCACAGTCATTATGAAACTCAAATTGCTATTGCGTCTCGTTGTGACAGCGTTTATGACTTTGCGCTTCCACCATTGGTGTTGCACACCCTATTTAGCAAAGACGCATCTGCCTTGGCGCATTGGTTGTCTATTTCCCCTCGCAATTGCTTCACCGTACTAGATACCCATGATGGAATTGGTATTGTTGATGTAGGAGCCAGCGGTGATAAGCCAGGGCTTTTAACTAACTCGCAAATCGATAATTTGGTAGAAACCATTCATGTTAACTCGAATGGCGAGTCGAGAAAGGCCACTGGGGATGCGGCAAGTAATGTCGACCTGTATCAAATTAACTGCACTTATTATGATGCGCTAGGAAAAGACGATTATAAATACTTGCTTGCGCGTGCGATACAGTTTTTCAGTCCAGGGGTACCACAAGTGTATTATGCTGGGATGCTAGGGGCGACTAACGACATGGAGCTACTTGCGAAAACCAATGTGGGGCGTGATATCAATAGACCTTATTTAAGTGAAAGCGATATTGATGAAGCTCTCGCTAAGCCAGAGGTAAAAGGCCTAATTGAATTGATTCATATTCGTAACAATACGAATGCGTTTAACGGTGATTTCTCTGTTACTGAAGATGCAGGTACTTTGTTATTAGTCTGGACTTTAGGTGAAGACCGCGCCGAATTACGGATAGAAATGAACACGCTTGATGCAACTATCACATTGCTAGAAGGTGGACTTAAATCCACCCTATCTTTAGCGAAACTTACGGCATAGCCCTTGTTCTAGCCCGAACAAAAACAAAAAAACGGTAGTGACTTCTTTTATTTAATCGAAGTCACTACCGATTATTCATTATTAAATTCAGCTTGTTACCTTCATAAATAATTGCATAGCCCAATCCTTTTAACGCTACGTTTATCACTCTCTTCATATAACACACAAAACTGAAACTGAATTGGTTGTATTTTGTACAAATAATGTTAAGTTAATATTTAACCAGTTTAAATAATAACCATCGAAATGAAGTATGTTTCAAGGTTGCATGGACACAACCCAATGCACTTCACCACTTCAGAGCGACTAAAACGAATTCAACAACACTTAGGTGTGTCACCTGATGGTGTACTTGGTGGGGAAACCCTTTCAGCCCTTGAAAAGCGGTTACTTCCCATCGCAGAGCGCCTAACCCAAGTTACTTCAACAACAACGCCAGCCAGCTCAGATGAAATAAGCCTTACGCTTTCACAAAAGGGGATAAACCTCATAGTGCAACATGAGATCAGTTCAAAGCAATATTATGAGAAACGGCTTACCCGTCCAACATGGCCTAAAGGTGAGTCTGGGATAACAATCGGTATTGGCTACGATTTAGGTTACGCGAGTAAGAGTCAATTTCAATCAGACTGGCAGTCTCTCCTTAGTACCTTTGATATGGTGAAACTTACCCGAGTATGTGGCCTGAAGGGGCAAGCGGCTAAAATTCATGTCTCCTCTTTACGTTCTGTCACTGTGCCCTTCGATGCCGCGAAGCATGTATTTGTGCACTCATCACTGCCGAAATATGCACAAAAAACAAAATCTACTTTCCCTGGTGTCGAGTACTTGAATGCTGATGCTCAAGCTGCCTTGGTATCGTTAGTATATAACCGTGGTGGGAGCCTAAAAGGGGATTCACGACGAGAAATGGCTGCCATAAAGCCTTTGGTGGCAAGCAAAGATTATATTGGCATTGCGCAGCAAATTACGAAGATGAAGCGATTGTGGCAGGGCAGAGGGCTCGATGGTTTATTACACCGGCGAGACGATGAAGCTAACCTAGTCAGGCATTCAGATAGAAAGTATATCGCTGGCGACCTAGTAAGGGTTGCGTAATGAAAACGCTTCAGCACGATTTACATTTACGGTACGAAGCCTACACCCGAGCACATCAGCGTTTTGCTGAAAGGGGAGAGTTTCGGGTTGAAATCTACCAAGGCAGATTGGAAATCGACAATCAGCATGACTTTAAACATTTGGCGACTTATCCATTTTCACAGGAAACGGAAGAAAGCCCAGTGATACCAGCATCTTTACCCGTATCTATACCAGCAAATCAGGGTACCGCTTTGCCTTTGTTTAACGCGCTGTTCAATACAAACTTTGTTAAGGCAATAAAGCTACTTTTTTATTAATTTATAGAAGGAATTTTATGATGGGAAAGTTCAAAGACGCAATGCAAACCATGGCTGACGGGATTGGTGATTTGTCTAAGCTTGATGTGGTGACATTTCAAGGCTCAGTCACATTGAACGCGACGGATACCGCGCCGTTAAAATTTGATGCCGTGATGTCGTCTGCAATGGGAAACGCCACCGTGGCGGTTAAGGTACTCGCTAGTACTCAAACCAGTATTGATGGTGACATTGTTGCTTTCTACGATAAGGATATCACCGAAGAGCAGCGACTTGCTCATGCTGATTTGGTGCTCGCGGGTGCTGAATCTCGAGCCGCATCTATTGAGTTCGTGAGATCTATCGTAGGGGAAATTGCGGATTTGTAGTGATGGACGACAAGTTTGGCATAATCGACAAGTTAGGAAGAGGGCTTGATGCTTCGGTATCTAAGCATTATTTGCCCAACGCAACGTTAGCTTCCGATAACCCTAACAAGACAGATTCTTCTGCCTATATTCGCGCCATAAGAGCCCGTTTAATTGAGCTTGGTTACTTAGGAGAAGGGCATAAATTCGCAAATCGACATAACCCGCAGACTGACCGCATACTGATTAAAAAAATAAAGCAGTTTCAACATGATGCTGGTATTACCCAAGACGGTTGGGCCGGAAAGCTTACATGGCGGGTTTTGGAGTGCCTAGTAAGTTTTGAAAATCAGCAAAGCCCTGCACTATGGGGGACTGTTTGGCGAAAAGCTGCTAGCGAGAAATGGAGAAGCTTATGGCAGCAATCAACACAGGAAAATCAACACCACATTTGGTTATTAAAAGGTGAGGTACTACAAAACAAAACCGTGATGCGAGCGGTGTACTGCCGCTTGTACACGCTCGGCTTTTTCACCGATTGGGATAAACATCGTATTCACACCAAAACTATTATCAACCCTAGCGAAAATGCCGACTTTCAAAATGCGATTGACCAGTTTTGTGTGTTTGCCAAACAGCTAAAATTAGTGAAAAACGCGTGCTCCGGATTGGATATAAATTTACTCAATGCCATGTTTGAATACGATAATATCGTTGCTAGGTTAGGCGACAATACACACTTTGCACCAGCATTTACTGCGTATCCTAACACTATAGAAGCGATAGCCAGAGTAGAGCTTTGGTTGCTCGGTTATGATATCTCACCGGGGAAAGAACAGACGATTAGAAGGGCTACCAGAAGATTCAAAAAACGCACCTTTGCGAGTGTATCTAAAACTCAACTCGCGGTTAGGCAGTTTTATTCTGACTACCCTGTGGTGCGCCTAAGTGATAATGAAAATGATAAAATATATGATGAAAGAAGCGACAATAGACAGCCTCTAAATGCTGCTTTAATGGCGGCATTCTCCGCACTTTCCACCAGTATTGAAGTGACTGATAGCGACAATGAAAGCTTAAATGCTTCGGTAAGCCAATTATGGCAAAGTAAAAGTAAGCAAAATGCGTTAAGAACGCAATTTAACAAACTAGCCAATGGTATTTTCGACGGATTAAAGCGAATGGTAAGTTGGCTTTTTGGTGCAGTAAAGCGCGTGCTTGAAAAAACAAAGGAAGTGATTGCGAATATTGCACGTTACATTAGTAAAAAAGCACGCACATGTTACTTGAGTGTGGTGAAAGCGTTCGATATTGTTTATTCAGGCATGTCGTATTTAAAAGGTCATGCATTTCATTATGGGGCACCCTCTAAAACGTGCTTTGCTCATGATAATGACTTTGATCAGTTTTGCTGCATAGACTCAAAAGCGCTGCCCCACCAAATTAGTTTTGATAGAACCCAGTATGGTTTCCAAGCCAAACTCTATGCTGCAGGACTGACGATTGTTGGTCATCTGTTGCGTATAGCGCAGCGAATAGTAAGAACAGTCTCTTCACCCGTTGGATGGCTTTTAGCCCTGCTTTCATTGGCAAATGTTGCTAACGCTATTAAGGCAATAAACCAGCAAATAAGCCTTGTTGAGAAGTATGAACTTGACGTTACACATCGAAAGTCTTTATTTAAAACCCGTATCTCTTAATATCATATATTGTCTTTTACTCGCCTGTTTTTAACTTCCACTTTTTCTCCACATTGTTTCCCTTTCTAATTTAGTAAGGTAGTTGCCCAGTCATTATTTATTGCCTGAATCTGCCCCTGTGCCGGCTAAGTACTTGTTTACCTAGCTGGTTATAGATATGCGGCGGTAAATTGAATTTATGCCCTATATTTTACAAAGGAATTAACGTGAATAACAATCTGCTCAAAATTGCTTTTATTTCACTATCTTTGTTTTTAACTGCCTGTGGCGGTTCAAGCGATTCAAGTACTGAAGTCACCGACAGTAGTGCAAGTGAAGGCTCTGATGATAGTTCAGCCAGTGACGATAGCTCTGATGACGACGCGCAAGATGAGAATGCAGGATTGGATGTGGATGCGACTTTGTTTCTTACTGGAGAAAACGTCAGCATCGATACCGTATCTTGTACCTTGGTGAATGGTACGCAAACGTTGTGCTACGAAATAACATCGAAGCACACGGCAGAAGAGCACGATATGGGCCCCTGGTGCCCAGAGACAATTTACGATACGGCTGAAGAGGGCGGGCTTTGGTTTGATAAAGGTGAAATAAATGACCTAGATGGCGCTTTTATTGAAAACTTGGCCACCTATTATGATGACCCCGGCTTTAAGATGTATGAAGATGACGGCACAGTGCGCCGTATGGAAACCGCCGAGGAGTGCGCCGAGGGTGCAGATCCTAATATTGAAGATAAATATACGAACATGTGTGCTCAGTGTTTGCCTGAGTGGGTAAGTACACAAGTGACCTACCTCATTCCTATTACACCCATTAAGCAAGACGAACCGGTTGAGCTAAGCGATGGCCCTACGTTAGAAGTGGCTGGCGTTGAATACGGACCTTCAGTAAGGGGCTTGGCATTCAATGGTGTTAGATTCGATCATCCCGCCGACATCGATATTATTCTAGCTGGGTATCAAATTGCGCCGGTAGATGATGCAGGTGGGCACGTGAACAACAGCTTGGGTTATCACTATCATGGTGATACCGGAATGACTACACGTATTGAGCAATCGGACGGTCACGCGGCAATGATTGGCTATGCCCTTGATGGTTTTGGTTTGTACGCAAAGTTAGATGACAACGGTAATGAAGCAGAAGATATGGATGAATGCCGGGGGCACAACGATGACACACGTGGCTACCATTACCACGTATTGTCGCTAGAAAGTAATGAGTTCTTAGATTGCTTTTATGGCGCGTGGGCAGAGTAATCCAGCAGGTATATTATGAATGTAGTTAAACAGTCGGTGTTATTTATCACCTTGTTATGGTGGTCAATTAGCGTTCATGCCCACGGATTCGATTATTCTGTTGTTAGGTTAACAGAAACAGAAAACCATACGTGGCGCTTAGCCATAACCTCATCATTAGATGCTTTTAGAAAAGAAGTGCGTTTGCACTTCTCCAAAACCCCTTACACTACTCCAGAGGAATTTAACGAGCAGCTTCTTAACCATATTAGCGCCACGTTGAGTATCAACGCAGAACTTAAATCTATTCCACTTGGTGAAGGTACGGTATCTCTTGGGCACGAAACGTCGGTTGTTTTTACCCAAATCAAGCTTCCCAAAAGCGCCAAGCAAGTTGTGCTTACTAACGGCGCAGTAAAAGATATCTACCGTCACACCACTAAGCTAATTGTTACGCCATGGGCTGCAAATAAACAGTCATTTATTTTAAATAAGTCGAACAATTTTACGGCAACTATCCCTATACGTTGAACTGATTGAAGCGCGGCTATAAAAATTGGGCATAACTTTTCGTTAAAATTCGTTACCATGGCCTTATAGCATCGATTTTAGCAGTCAGTTTGATGTACTTATTCATATTGCATCTTCCATCTTGCAGATTCGGTTTCTGTGGGGTGTAAATGGCGTGATATTTGATTAAGCGAAATTTGATTGTGTGAAATTCGGGATAGTGTAAAAGAAAGGACACGTAAATGAGTAAAAACACAAAGCTTGTTGTAGGCGTTTTAGTTGCACTTGGCGTTTGTTATGTAGGAGGAAATGTTTATGCTTCCTCAAAAGCCAAAGACGCAGTAGATGAAATGATCGCCGACCTCCCTGCTACCACCCAGGTTTCTTACGGCCATGTAAGTGCGACTATTTTTGGTGATGTGTCCATTGACGATATTCGCATTGGTGATGCCAGACAGGGAGATATTCTGGTCGATAACATAGCGCTTTCGGGCTTTGAAGCCGAGTTGGAAAATACCACAGAAGGTGAAGTGCATTTTTCGGGAGTTTCTTTTTTAGAATTTAAAGGCCAGGGTGTTGATGATACGCCTGACGATATTCAAGAGATTCTGGTTCACATGCTGATGAAAGAAGGAAAAACGCTAGATCAACGTTTTTCCTTTGAAGTAAATGAAGAAGACAACGAATATCGTATTAAAGAGCTTTCTTTCGATGTAGAAGATGCTGGTCGCGTTTCACTTTCAACCGATCTTTTCACTAAAGCACCGATATCAACAGCCCCCGAGTTAATGGCACAGCATTTAATGGCCGCCATTGAAATTGGCGCGTTTGAGTTTTCGTTAGCAGATGATGGATTAGTAGATAGACTATTTGCTTCTCAAGCTACTGCTGAAAAAGACGGCGATAATTTACGTGATGAAGCGATAGAAGAGTTAAAATTAGCGCTGGAGCAAGCTGAGGAACCAAGACAAATGATATTGGAAGGAATGCTTGCGCTACTTGAAGGCGAGGAGGTCACTCTTTACCGTGATAGTGATGAACCTTTTTCAGTTGTACCTATGATGATGATGTCAGATCCCAATGGCGCATTTGCTACTTTCATGCGAGATGGTAAGTTTAAAATTAATACCAAATAGACAGACTGAAAAATCTATTTAAAAGGCTGTTCTACAACAATAGAACAGCCTTTTTTTGTACTTCGCTTATGGCTTCCACAGCTCATACTGCGTCATTACTTTATTAAACATAACACTTTGTATATAACTGTTTAGCCACTGCTTTAGGTTAGGGTAGGGCGATTCTCGATACCATTTTCGTTCAACTTTAGAAAATTGGCGAATAAAGGGCAGTAGGGCGATATCTGCTAGGCTTTCTTTTGTGCCAAAAATAAACCGCTTCGATTGTGCATCTTCGAGGCCTTGTTGAGCACTTCCTTCAATGCTATTAGCACCTAAACGCGCTTCTAAATCTTGCAGGTATACTTCACAGGCTTGCCTGCACTCGGTGACATTATTTTCGTGATAACGTTTAGCAGCTTTGTAAGCATTTAACTGTGTTTTGAATTCGTCATCGAATATTTTAATTAATGCCAGCATGGCGGGCAGAGCGTTGGGGTCTTGCTGATGCAGTAGGTCTTCTGGATCGTTTTGATGCAGTGCCCACAGCATCACATCCAAACTTTCATCTATCACGGTATTAGTGCCATCTGAATTTGGCAATACGAGAGTGGGCACCGTACCTTTGGCAGACGCTTCAATCATGGCATCGGGCTTATTGCTTAATACCACTTCACGCACTTCAACGTCTTGCGCCGCTTTAAACAAACCAATTCTTCCGCGCATGGCATAAGGGCAATTACGTAAAGAATAAAGTATGGGGCGCTGCC
Source organism: Alteromonas sp. KS69 (assembly GCF_003989595.1). Classification (NCBI taxonomy): domain Bacteria; kingdom Pseudomonadati; phylum Pseudomonadota; class Gammaproteobacteria; order Alteromonadales; family Alteromonadaceae; genus Alteromonas; species Alteromonas sp. KS69. The sequence continues at coordinate 78,781 of NZ_PYHU01000003.1, forward strand.
CACGTATAGGTTCATATTTTTGTGCAATTGCAGGTGCGTTTTTGTGATTAGGTTGTAGCGTAGCAGGTGGCTTTGACGGTGGCATTGGGTGTTTTATCTCCATTTACCGCGATTAATCTGCCGTTATGATATTCATTGGGCAAATATGCAGGTAAAATCCTCGGCATAAAGTTTCCCACAATATAGCATCTACATGAACAGTACTCACACGAATCCGAAAATTGAATTATTAGCCCCAGGTGGCGATGTTGATGCGATTAAAGCCGCCATTATTGCAGGCGCCAATGCGGTGTACTGCGGGTTAGATAATTTTAATGCGCGAAATCGTGCGTCTAATATTTCATTTGATGCGCTGGTGGGCGTTATTCGCTTGGCGCACCAATACGACTGCGAAATCTTTTTAACGTTGAATATCGTTATTCTTGAAAAAGAATTTCCCACTCTTGCAAAGCTACTAAGCAAGTTGGTAAATACCACGCTTGATGGCGTGATTGTGCAAGATATTGGCATGTTCAATCTTATCAAAAAGCATTTTCCTACGCTTGATATTCATGCTTCTACCCAAATGACCACGCATAACATCGGTCAAATCCCTTTCCTTAAAAAACTAGGGGCTTCACGGGTTAATTTGTCGAGAGAATTAAACCTGCGGGAAATTACTGCCATTACCAAAGTAAGCCGCGAACACGACGTGCTAACCGAGGTGTTTGTGCATGGGTCTTTATGTGTGGCGTTCTCAGGGCTATGTTATTCAACCTCTGCGAGTGCCGGAAACTCGGGTAACCGAGGCCGCTGCAGTCAGGCTTGCCGCGAAGAATATGAAACCACCGAATCGGGGCATAATTTTCCGCTAAATATTAAAGACAATTCAGCCTTTTTCGACCTGCCTGCATTGATAGAAGCTGGCGTGTATTCTTTTAAAGTAGAAGGGCGGATAAAAGGCGCAAGTTACGTTCATACCGTTATTGATAGTTTTAGAAAGCAGATAGATGGCTTTTTAGAAACAGGCGAATTGTTAGAAGACGGCGAACGCCTTTATAAGGTTTTCAACCGAGACTTTTCTAACGCGTTCTTACGTGGCGATTTGAATCAATCGATGTTTATTGATAATCCACGTGATAACTCAAAAAATCATGCCATTGAAAAAGCGGTTCAAACGGAAAGCGCAAATGATGCGTCGGCGAAAGACGTTAATCGTATTTCAGTGGTGCAAATACAAGAAGTGAAGCAAACTCTTTATCAAGAAAAGAACGAGCTACACGACTTGGTAAGAGAGAAAATTCAATACTTATCTATTGATAAAATACCTACAACACTAGTGTTTTCAGGTGAAGAGGGAAGTTGCTTAACCCTGACTATCAAATCCCATGGGTTAGCAGCAGGCAACTCTTCTAATACTGAAGATGTTCAAGGCGAGTCTGGTAAGGACAGTATCAACACCATTGCTCCTAAAACCATTACGCTACGTTCTGAAGGTGTGTTGTCTAAAAGCGAGAAAAACGCGCTAGACGAAACCTTGTTAGAGAAGCGTTTTAGAAGTTTAGGCACAGGCGAATATGGCATCGCCGACCTTGATGTCACACAATTAGGTACAGGCCTTAGTTTGCCGTTTCGCGATGTAACGGCGCTTAAAAACGAAGCCATGAAGCAGCTTAACGGTGAACAGTCGTTAATACCTGAAGTGATATTACCAAAACTCACGAGTTACCCTAAAAGCGAAGCCGATAAACAGCCCGCGCTTTCGTTGCTAATCTGTGATGAGGCAGACGTGCATTTAGCTGATGAGACGGATGCTGATATCTACTTTAAGTTGCCAGATGCTTACAAGCGTAATTGCACTAAATATATAGGCTTTTTACAAGACAACCCCCGCTTAATTCCGTGGTTTCCTGCAGTACTTATTGGCAAAGACTACGATGTGGCAGTGAACATTCTTGAACAAGTCATGCCGCCATTAATTATAACCAACAATACCGGTATTGCTTTTAAAGCGAATGAACTGGGTATCAAGTGGATTGCAGGGCCTTTCTTAAATACCACTAACTCGTATGCTTTAATGGCCATGAAAGAAGATTTCGATTGTCACGGTGCGTTTATTTCAAACGAGCTAAACCGCATGCAAATGAAGAACATTGCACGGCCTGAAAACTTCAAACTGTTTTACAGTATTTATCACCCTATTTTGTTGATGACCAGCCGTCAGTGTTTTTTCCAGCAAAGTGTAGGTTGCGAGAAGCCGCGTATCGATAACGGGTGTATGCTCTCTTGTGACAAATCAACCAGCATTACTAATATGAAAGGTATGTCGTTCGCCATCGATAAGCAAAAAGCCGGTTATCCGAGTATTTATAACGAAGACCAGTTTTTAAATATGGAAGTAATGAACGATTTATCTGACTTGTTCGACGGCTTCATGATTGATTTAACCAACATTGGTGCGGGAGACAAAGTATCGCCAGACAAGGTAGCGCTAATTCGCCAATTCGAACAGCTATTAGCCGGTGATAAACAAGTTGAAGACACGCTAAATAGTATGGTGCCAGCGTCAACAGTAAGCCAGTACCACGCAGGATTGTAGGCTAGCGCATACCTGTGTAAGCATTAATAAAAGCCCTTGGTTGTTGCAAAACACCAAGGGCTTTTTTGTATCTTACTCTTGGGTATAAGACGCATCTTTGTCGAAGGTGATGGTGCAGCGCTGTTTATCAAGCAATACAAAGTCTTCTTTTGGAATGAAGTCGTCGTGTTCTTTTTGTATTCTTGCCTGCGCTTCTCGTTTTACTTTATTACGCTTAATCGTTGTGACAAAATGACGCATTTCGTGAGGGTTACTGAGTTCAAGCTCGGGCACTTTTACTGGCACACCGTTGTCGTCTTTAGCCACCATCGTGAAAAAGCTGTTATTGGTATGCTTCACTTTATTGGTCTTGATGTTCTCAGACGTGACTTTAATACCCACCACCAATGAAGTGTTTCCGACGTAATGCACAGTAGCATCTAGCGATAATAGTTCGCCCACTTCCACAGGCTGTAAAAACTCAACGCCATCAACGGTAACCGTAACGCAATAGGCGCCAGCGTGCTTACTGGCACAGGCGTAGGCCACTTTATCCATTAAAGACAAAATAATTCCGCCATGGACTTTTCCACCGAAGTTGGCAAAAGAAGGAACCATTAGCTCAGTTAAGCGTGTTCTTGAAAATGCGACAGTACGTGGGCTCATAGTTAACCTTTATATTGTGATAGTTGATGAAGTTGTAGGGTAGGTGGCTATTTAGGGTAAAAGTGTTTTTATCATAAGCGCGCTTAGGTTTGACCTTCTAACAATGCGAGCGACTTCTTTTATCGCGTTAACGATGTAATGAGCTTACTGTGCTGAGGAAATTGCTTAATTAACTCAGCGCGTTCGCCCAACTGCATATCAATATATTCGAAACCAGGCGCTACCGCTTCTCCTATTAGGCCGTAACCATAGGAGCCGGTAGTCAGTATTTTTGACGCCTTCCAGGTTCCGCCTTTTACCACCATTTGCATCTTGTGGCCTTGCGTAGGATCGGGGCCTAATACATGGGTTTCAAGGCTGCCATCTTGGTTAATGAGGTAATACGTAATGGGGTCTCCCATGTGGAAGTAATGCATGATGTCAGAACGATTCATATGAAAATGTCCTATAGGAGATTGGGCACTTAGCAGGTAATAAATAGAGGTCATATTCACTCTATCGCCGGTTTCTGTACTTATTAGCGGCCTGTGATCTGCTTTAAAAGTTTGGCGAAAAAAACCGCCTTCAACGTGGCCGGTTAAATCAAGAGACTCGATGAGTTGTTCTGCGGTGAGTTTTTTATCGAGAGACTTTGCCGATTGAGTAGTGGTAGTAACGTTAGTGCAGGCACTTAGCAGGGTACACAGCAAGGTTACTGACAAAACAAAAGGGAGAACGGATGTTTGGGTTTTAGTTTTTAGCATGGTAGCCCCACAACGTAATACGTAGTTTTGTTTTCTAGCATACCTAGATAAACAAAAAAATATTAGCTTTTTCAGGTTCAAGATAAGTAATCTTATGGCATGCCTAGCTAAAGTGGCTGTTTGGCAATAAAGAGAGGCGCAGAATAGAAGGGGGAGAACACAGGGGACGTGTTTAGTGAATAAGTGAAAAACTCACACCAGTGGATTCTAAAAACTCACCTTGAATGCGAGCCTGCTGATTTCCGCGAGGCACCATGGCATAACAAGGCGGTGCAGGCTCCGTTTCTTCAAGCTCAAACCAGAGTGTATCAAGCACATCTTTCCCGTGGAATAAAAAGGTTTCGCCCCACGATGTGGTATACAACACAGAGACTTCTTCAACGCTCGCCTTTTGCCTAAGCGTGTTGAAATTTACAACAGCTAAGCAGGTTGTAATGCGAGCGCTAGTGAGCAAATTATCTCTTTGCAGCGAAGAGACTTTAATGGGCGGAAAGTAGCGGCAGATATGTTTCAATAAGTCGTTCAAATCCAGTTCGCTTACCTCTGTGGCATTGTAATCAAGGTAGATGGTGGTTTTTGCGTCGATAATACGATTTGCTACGCACCATACAATTAACTCAATAGCAGAGGATGTTTGCGTTATCTTTTGATTTTGCGATACTTTTCCCGACTTGCTGAGCAAATCAGTGGCATACACAGTCCAAGTTTCTTGCCCTGTTTTACTTTGCTTCAACGCCACGGTTACCGTTTCGCAGTAAAGGTTTTCATCAAACGCGCGGCGTAGAAATTCAATTTTGTTCGGTTTCTTGCCATAAAACGTACTCAGTCGACGACCTAGCACGGTCATGTCTTCTTTACTCATTGTTTGTTGTTCAGCACCAAGCTGACTTGAAATACGTCGATAGCATTTCAAAAGAAACCGATGAATACGTCGGCTTAATTGAACCCGCTCATGAAACGACCATTCGTGCTGATTATCTAAATGATAAAGGTCTTGTTTTGTCCACCCCCACTTTTTAGCATAGGCCGCTATTATCTTGCGTTTAAACGTTGAGGTTTCGCCACGTAGCGGCGGTTGGCTGAGTTTGCAATTGCATTTGAGGTATAGGCACTGTTGAAGCAATAACATGTCTTCAGGCTGCCCCTCTTTTTCATAATGTTCAATAAGTTGGTCGAACATCAGCGCATAAGGGTCGATAACTGCGACTTTTCCAGGTGCTTCGGCACCTCGGTGAACATGCTTTTTAAGCAAGCTGCATAAAGGCTGACCGTGCTCAATATGAGCAAGATAAACTTCTAACTTCGCTATTTTTAGTACCGACTTGAACGGCGAATCCATGGCCTTGCTTAACTGCCATATTGCAGCACCAAACAACTCGCTGGCGTCGAGCTTTTCAAGGTTACCAAGGTCCATAAACCAACTTAAATCTGGAGATCCACCGTCTTCTAGGTGATCTTTTAATGCTGCATATTGCTGATCATTTGTTTTTTCTGGGGTTAACCACCAAAAAGGAGCCTTTCCAGCCACTACAATATTGGTGGTGTAAAACTCAGCTTTAAGAAACAGGGATTGAGCGGAGCCTGCGCTTTCTCCATCGGCGATACCAAAGTCGTTACGTCGCACATTGTCAATTTCAGATAGGAAAAAGTGCACTTCTATACCGAATTTGCTGTCTGCCCAACTTTCAATGGCAGTTAATTTTTCTTGTAGTTTAGTAAGCGATGTTTCTGATAGTTGCTTACCATCGACACACACCCAATAGTCGAAATCAGAGGTGTCAGTTTGTGCAATGGTGCCAATACTTCCCATAAGCACTAACGCATCAATCGCTCGCTGACGGGGCCACAGAGGCTTGATATCAGAGAGCAAATCACGCTTATCTGGGAAGCATTGCAAAAGTGCATTTTCAACAACATCGCGAAATGAGTAGTTATGAATACCAAAGGGAATATTTTCACCTTCAATATAACCTGGAAGCTCAGGATGATTTACGTGCAGTAAAAACGGCAGTACATGGAACAACGGCTTGTGCTCAGCAGGCATAAGCATAAGTGCACGTTCTACTCGTGCCTTGTTGTACCTAAGTACACGTAACAGGCGTATTGTTAGATTCTTTTTAATTGATAGAGACTGCTGCTCTGTCATTACTGCTCTTTAGTATCGATAGTGATTTCAAAAATAGCGCGATTTTCTATTGTCTGCCTCCTATTTCTAGTATGGCAGTGAAAAATAGACGTTTAGCCTGCGCTTCCATTATCAAAAATTTGTTTAAACTCATTCAATCATTACTGGGCTTATCGTCTTTAGTATAACTCGTTAAACTTCTCTGCATCTAAAGTATTCGCATTAAATATTAGGAATTAGTTATGTCTAACCAAATTATCAGTGATTTAAACCAGCGTTATACCGTTAAAAAGTACGACAGTAGCAAACGTATTTCTTCAGAAGACTTAACCACTATATTGGAAGCATTAAGGTTATCAGCCTCTTCTATAAACTCTCAACCTTGGAAGTTTGTTGTGGTTGAAAGTGACAGTGCAAAACAGCGCCTACACGACACTTTTGCTAACAAGCACCAGTTCAACCAATTGCATGCAAAAGAAGCATCTCACACAATCTTATTTGCTTACGACCCTAAGTTTACCAAAGAGAAATTTGTTAAACGTGTTGATGCTGAAGTGGCGTCTGGTCACTTACCAGAAGCAATGCGAGACTCGTTTATGGGGGCTTACGCTTTTGCAGAAGCTAATACTGATGAGAACGGCTACAACGGCGCATGGACAAAAGCTCAAGTTTATCTAGCATTTGGAAACTTGCTCCACACTCTAGCCCGCCTTGGTATTGCTTCTACACCGATGGAAGGCGTGGACGCTGACTTGATTGGTGAATTGTTTAGCGAAGAGTTAGACGGACATGTTTGTGAAGTGGCGCTTGCACTTGGCTATGCAGACGAAGAGCAGGACTGGAACCACGGTTTACCTAAAGCACGTTTGCCAATGGAAGATGTGATTACCGTTGTATAGTTACGTTAGTCTTGCGCTCTAGCAAGAGCCTCGCTCCACAAGGTGACCCGATTACGGCCTAATGATTTCGACTTAAATAATGCGAGATCGGCTTGGTCTATAAACTCAGAAGGCGTCGTCGCGTTAAAGCGAATAGATGATACGCCTAAGCTGCAGGTAATCGCGATATCATCAAAGCGACAAACTTGAATAGTTTCTCGCATATTTTCCGCTATACGCATGGCTTGGTGTGAGGAGGTATCTGGCAATACAATGCAGAACTCCTCCCCACCAAACCTTGCAACAATGTCGTTCTGACGAACACACTTTTGTAAAGTTTTAGCAACGCCTCGAAGTACTAAGTCACCGATGGTATGCCCGTAACTATCATTGATAGATTTAAAATAATCGATATCTATCATTATCACGCAATAGTCTTCAGGCTTTGGCTTTCTTGCAAAATCTCGTTCCATTAAATCAAACAGAACGCGGCGATTAAAGCAGTTCGTCAATGGGTCTCGCGTGGCTAAATAGTCGAGTTCCCTGTTGTGTTGTTTCGACAACATAAAGCGACGATAAATTAACAGTATAGCTGCTAAACAAACGGCCAATAACAATGCTAATGCGACACTGGCATATCTATTTTTAGTTAATTCAAGTTCTGAAATGGTGGTGGCTTGCTGGGCTATCTCAATTTCATTGTTCTTTCGGGCCAGTTCAAGTTTATCGAGTTTGTTTTTTTCTCGCAGAGTTTCTAACTCTATTTCTAGTCTTAATGAATGTAGCTTGGCTTTCTCCAGCGCGAGTTCGTTGTTACTGGTGTCTTCTTGAATAACTTCGCTTAAGGCAATTTCTTGTTCAGCGTATTGTAAAGATGCCGCTGTATTGCCTCTACGTTTCTCTGCTAGTCGCAAATAACGATAACTTTCTAACGTATAGGCTTTGTAGCCATTTTTACGTGCTAATGTCAGGGCGCTTTTTAACAGCTTAATAGCCTCTTCCATGTCGGTATCAATGAGCATACCTGCTAATGGAATGAGCGTTTTAATTTGATAAAAATCACTTTCGATCTCTGTGGCTAAAGCCAGTGATTCTTTATAATAATCAAGCGCGCCGGAAACGTTATTTTCGTCTCGTTTGATGTTCGCCAATATTCGCTGGGTTATTGATTGCTTTGCCTTGTCATTGCTGTCCCGATAAATATCATCTGCTTTTTGCGCTAACAAGGTTGCCGAAGCATAGTTACCCTTGTTGTAATCGATAATCGCGCTTTCTCTTAGCGCGGTAGCAAGGGTTTTAGGCTCAACTTTTTCCTCTGGCAAGCTAATGGACTGCATGTAGAACGAGCGGGCTTGGTCGAATTGTTCCAGCCTAAAATATATATGACCTATCTGATTCGACGTTTTTGCTATGCCCGTCGCATCATTGACCTTCTTATAATACTTATGAGCTTGATGTACATGCTTTAAAGACTGTTCATAGCGGCCTATGTAGCGGTAAATAATCCCTGCTCCCATCAACGCTTTAGCGCGGCCCTCAGCATCATCTATTTGGCCGTGAAGGGCTAAACTTTGTAATGCGTAGTCTAGCGCAAGTACTAAGTTACCAAGGTATCGTTGTGCTTCAGCCAGTGTATTAAAGGTACGTGCCATAGACTTTATTTCATTTAAGTCTGTATATATAGCTAATGCTTTTTCATAATATTCAACGGTTTTTTCTCGGTTTTCTAATCGCTTGTAGGCCTCAGCAATTCTGACGAGGGTTCTTGCGTTTAGTTTCTGAATGTGGCTTTCGTTGACCGTAAGATATTCAATAGCCATCAAATATTGCACAACCGCAATAGTGTATTCTGCCCGTGCGAAATGGTAATCACCTTTGGCTTTTAAGGTAATCCCAATAGGGAAATCTACGCCGTATTGAAAAGCCAATGGCACTAGCGTTGTAATCGCGTTTTCCGCTTTGGTGAATTGTTTATCTTTCACCAATACATCGATATAGCCCACATTCGACGATATATAATTTTCCGTATCGTTGAGCTTTTCGAATATAGCTGACGCGGTAAAAAAATGGTGCTGTGATTTTTTGTATTGATCGGTTCGACTCGTTAGTTTTCCAAGTAGAAAATGCGCTTGTGCTGACGTGCTAACGTCGTCTATTTCTTCCGATATTTTTAGGGCTTGATTAGCCCATATAGTGCTGCGTTTTGGTGAGGAATCTTGTGCTTGTTGTGCCTGGGAAAGTAATGTTTCAGCGCGCTGAAATGAAGCTTCATCCTGAGAAGGCAAGGGGCTAGCCTGCTGCGAACGGGCGGAAGTACAAATGACCAGTAACAGGATCAAAACAAAAAAGCGCATTTACTATGAGTTCGGGTTATGCCAACTGAATAAACAAAGTATAAATGTTCAGGCTTTGTACTAACAGAGAGAATGTGCTGCTATCAAAGGTCCAATAGTCTAAGCCGTTGTACAATAAAACATCTATTGCTGCTTTCATTGTTGCTTATAGCTTTGATTGCCCCCATTTAAAGCACTGACGAAGTCACTTAACTAAGGATACTATTTCAATGAGCCGACATTTTGATAACGCCGAAGGATTGTGTGAAGACAAGGATAAGGCGACAGAAGGGTTTATTTTCAACCAGACCATGCTACGTATTGCCGACCCTGCACGTTCACTCGATTTTTATACACGAGTAATGGGAATGACCTTGCTAAAACGTCTTGACTTTGAAGGGATGAAATTTAGCCTTTATTTCTTAGCAGCGGGTGACGATTTTTCTGATATTAGCAAAGATGACAGTGAGCGAACCGCCCAAACCTTTGGTCGTCCAGCCATGTTAGAACTCACTCATAACTGGGGCGATACCGCAGACACGGTTCATTATCATAATGGCAATAGCGAACCGAAAGGCTTTGGTCATATTGGCTTTCACGTACCGAATCTAGACGCTGCATGTGAAAGGTTTGAAGCGCTAGGTGTCCCTTTCCAAAAACGTCCTAACGATGGTTCGATGAAAGGCATCGCATTTATTAAAGATCCAGATGATTATTGGATTGAAATATTCGATGCTAAGCAAACGGCTAAGGTATGCGCCCCGCATTTAGCTAAGTAGCGTAAGGCGCCCCGTCTTGTAATGCCAAACTTAGTCAGCATAGCCCCATGGTGCCGCAGGTACGGGTATAGGTTGGGTTAAATCAAAATCGACCCGGAACTCTCTGCCTTCTCTAATCAATCGGTAGGTAAAGGTTTCCGGGTAAATAAACATTTGCCAAATATTGGAGCTTGATTGGGGAATGCCACTTTTCGCAAACAAGGCTTTAGAGTAGGCATCGGCGGGAAAAGATTGAACTTGGGGCCAACCAGCATCAAGGGTATGGCCGCCGTACATGGTCGATTCCGAGTAGCTACCATCTTTATGGCGATGATCATGCTTGAGCGACAACCCAGAGCCCGTTTTTGTAATGATCCACGTCCGAGATGCATCCTCACCCACGTGGAAGGGGATATATAACACATCGTCTTTACAGCGCCTGACATGCATAACCAAAGGTTTATCAGTCATGCTGCTAGTGGGCTGGTTATCAACCGTTACTTTCCCCGCAAACGCTTTACCACACAGCGCGCGTATACTGTCAAAAAAACTATCGTGGCTGGCAATCGACACTAAAGGGGCTGGCTGAATAATAGGGACAGTCGCCATTTTTTCTGCGCTAAAAGCGGTTGCTGGCATTAGTATTGGCGTCATTATTAGCGCTAAGGTGCCCAGTGCGACTAATCGAGGTGCTATTTGAAGCAGTGTTAAGCTAATTTTCATGCGTTACCTTATTATTATTTTTTATTATGGCCTAGTTATTCCAGTTTCTTGGTACTAATTGAACAGCACCCTCAACCACTTTCATGTCTAGCGGTACTTTGCTTAATAGCGCCACTTTAGGGTTATTCATATCTAATTTATAAACAGGGTTAACCGCCAGAAAAGCGTTGAGTAAATTCATCACTTCATTGTTTAATGGTTTTAGATTCCCCTTATAGCTTCCTGCTTCTACGCTTGAGTCGAGTAAATTAAGGTTGCGGAGAAATACGGCTTTTTGCTCACTATCATAGTAAGGGCTGCCTTCAATCTGAAAGGTTAAACGTACCGGATATTTAAAGGCGAAAGCATTAATTTCTGCCCCTGTGTCTAACCCCAGTGATATGACATCGCGGTTATCTGGGCCAATATTTACGCTCACATCATTCACATTGAGCTGTACAGGCAAGCCCATAAGATTAACGTTTTCAGTTAAATTAGGCATTTGCTTGGTAAGCAACGACTGAACTTCAGCATTTGAAAAAGAGAAAACCGCTAAGCCGTTAGTGCTTGCACATCCAGTGAGAAAAAGTGTGATAGCAAATAATATAACTTTCATAAAAAACCTTCTGTATAGAGTTTATAGCCTACGATGAAAACAAGAGAGTGTCTTATAACAAGCAAGCTAACTATTCTCATTATGTCATGTGCCCGACATAAGTGACTTTTATTTTGCTGGAAAGGCTTCAAGTAAATTGGCCACTAACTCGCCAAGTTTATTTTGGATAGTGACTGAATCGGTAGATTCTACTTCTACACTACCCAACGCACTGTAAATAAAGGTATCGCCTCTTACTACGTCGATTTGAAGATTTTGATATTGCGTCACACGCTCACCAATAGGTACGCTGAATATACTGCCAAGAGAGATGCCACCAGAACGCCCAAACACACCCGTGCCTAATCCTAGATTTAACCGCGTGTCATTTTCTTCACTGGCGGTAGAAGGAAGGAAACCTACCAGTACATCTGCCCCTTCTTCTGGCGAGGGCTTGAGCCCCTTGGCGATAAGAGCTCGGCTAATCGCTGATGTAAGTTGGCTTTCTATTTCTGGGTTCAAACTATTAAGTGGTGGTCGAACAAAAAATGTATTGATTTCAGCAAAATTTTGGCTTTCATCAATGTTAATTTGGGGGCCCTTGCTGGCACACCCAGCTAAGAAGCTTACCGCCAATAAGACTAAAATCAGGTAAAAGGGTTTGCTTGCCGTATGTTTACTTTTATTTGTTGGTGTCATAAGTACGCCGAATAAAGAGCTGCTTTAGTAGTTTAAAGAAGAAAACCACCAATTAGGATCGATTTATTACCGTAAATAACACGAATTAAACATAAAGCCGAATCAAATCACGCAAACCCGCGCTTTTAATTCGCGGTCTATTAGCCATTGCGATAAACTACGCCATAATAAATGAGCCACCTCTAGATTAAGACTAAAAACCATGATCCACAATGATGTTCTACGACGCCTACGTTTTGCTTTGGCAATTAACGATACCGCTGCTATCGGTATTTTCAAGTTAGTAGATTACGACATGGATGTAGACTACCTTCATTCAATTATGAAAAAAGAAGGTGAAGAAGGGTATCTACCTTGCAGAGACAAAATCATTTCTTTGTTCTTAGACGGCTTAATCATTAAAAGACGTGGCAAACAAGAAGGTGTTGAGCCTGTTATTTTAAAAGCCGGTGAGCGTTTGAGTAACAACGAAGTGCTTCGAAAAATCCGTATTGCTATGAGCTACAAAGACGAAGACATGATTAACGCGCTTCAAATGGCTGATTTCAGATTAAGCAAGAACGAACTTTCTGCGTTTTTCAGAAAACCCGATCACAGAAACTATAAAGTGGCTGGCGACCAAGTTGTGCGAAATTTATTGCAAGGCATGGTGAAAAAATACCGCCCTGATGCGAAAAAAACAGCGCATACGAAAGAGCAAGTACGCGAGAACGTAAAAGCGGATATGCAGGCCCAAAAAGCGAAAGAGAAAGCGAAAGAGAAAGCCAATAAGCCAAGTTCAGTGTGGGGTAAAACCTCTTAAGCGTAAGCTGGTAATCATCGAGCGTTGCGCTTTGCACTGTGTTCATAGAGTGTAATAGTTTGAAAGTTCAAACATACGCGCAACGCTATCTTCCTCGGCAACAATCATTTAAAAACCTGTATGCAACGGTCCTCACCGCTTACCAAATATCAAGCGTTAGTCGATTCGGGTAAACTTCAAAAAGACCCATCACAAGAACACGCCATTGTATTACTTCAGCAACTGTATCTTTCGTTACAGGGTGCTCACGAAGACGCTTCTCATAAAAGTAAGCAACCACAGAGTAAAGGCATTTATTTGTGGGGCAAGGTAGGGCGGGGCAAAACCTTTTTAATGGACTTGCTAGACGCGTGTTTGCCTAGCGCTTTGTGTAAACGACAACATTTCCATCATTTTATGCAGGATGTGCATAAGCGTCTTACTGAGCTATCCGGTAAGTCTGAGCCCCTGCGCCATATTGCCAAGCAGCTAAGTAAGCAGTACAAGGTTCTGTGCTTTGACGAATTCTTTGTCTCTGATATTGGCGATGCCATGTTACTAGGTAACTTACTGCAGTACATGTTTGAACTTAACATGGTAGTGGTGTGTACCAGCAATTGTGCGCCAAACGAGCTTTATCGAAATGGATTACAGCGCTCACGTTTTTTACCCGCTATCGCGGCCATTGAAGCCCATTTACACGTGCTGCATCTTAATGGTGAACAAGATCATAGAAAGCGTGCTCTTAATTACCTTCAACGTTATTTCGAATTACCTAAGCCATTGCAAGCGCAGGCGGAATTGCATCAAACCCTCCTTCGTCAGTACGACTTAACATTCAATGATGTGGCGTCAAGCGTAACGGTGTTGGGGCGAACTATTAATATCATCGCCCAAAGTGACGCTGATACAAGCAACTCAGGCATAAGCCATAAGGCAGTTTGCTTTGATTTTTCCTCGTTGTGTGAAGGGCCTCGTAGTCACTTTGATTACGTAGAGTTAGCCAAGTTGTACAAAACCATATTAGTGTTCAACGTACCGCCTATGAGTGGCCAGGCATACGAGAGAATTAAAGCGCGGGGCACTGAAGATAATGGTTCGAATATCAACATCGCCTCTGCTGAAACCGGAGAGCGGGAAGTGGTTTTAGCGCCAATGGATGATGCATTACGCCGATTTATTGCATTGGTAGACGAATGTTATGACAGTAAAACTAACTTGGTCATGACGGCTTACGTACCTCAGGATGAGATTTATACTAGCGGCTCACTGATGTTCGAGTTTGAGCGTACTAAAAGCCGGTTGATAGAGATGGCATCAGAAGATTATTTACAATTAGTGTCGAGTTGTTGATGTTGCGGTAATTATTTAAATTACCGTTTTAGTGGGTTACGAAGAAGGTAAATATTGGCATACGAACATGCACTTTTATAAAGGGCTAAAATTTAGTGAGAATGACTATTCAATAGTGTTAATGAGAAAGGTTAAAATCCGATAAATACCCTGATTCGGCTTAACTTGTTGATTTTACTTATTTAAAAATATTGGCATTTAGGTTGCAAAATTAACTTCGACTTAACCTAAAGGATGACAATGATGAATACTCTCACTAAAACACTAGCTACAATTACACTTTCTTTATCTACTATTGGTATGGCAAACGCAGCAGATTCTTTATTTGCAGCAGACGAATCAGTATCTTCTAAATTATGTGTTGTTGCAGCACAAGGTAGCAAGATTCAATTGCACAAATCGATTAAAGATTCTGGTTTGAGCAAGCGCTATATTGCTGAAAATGTTACCTGTAACGATCAAAATATTTTAGCCTTTGTACAAGATTATGCTAAAGATCCCGATGAAATGAACAATGCTTTAACCAATGGTAAATTTAATACTAACGTTGAAATTATTGATTTGGCCGCAGCGAATACAAAAAAGTAGTAAGAGGTAAAATTGAAGCCTGAGTATGTCGTTTTTGTTTTTATTGTTGTTGCTCAGCACATAATTTAAAAAAGGTGGCCATGGCCACCTTTTTGCTGTTTTGAATATATCTACCGAGGTCTAGTATCTTACTCTCTAGATTGCAAGCAAATAGGCTTACATACTTTTAAGTGCATCAATAATATCTTGCGGCTCTGAACGAGTTCTATAATCAACATCCACATAACGCCAGGTTACGTCGCCATTTTGATTGAGCACAAAGGTTGCTGGAATAGGCAGAATGTTACCATTACCGTTGTTGATGGTTTCTAGATCGAGTTGCCTATCATTTTTCATGTGCTCAATGAGAAATTCAGGCACTTCCCATGCTACGCCGTACTGGCCTGCAACTTTGGCACTTTGATCTGACAATACGATAAAATCCATCTTGCTAATTTCATCTTCACTGAGCGAATCATCGGGCACCTGCGGGCTTATAGCCACTAACGTTGCCCCTAGACTTTTAATATCGTCTAATCGAGACTGTAGGGCACGAAGCTGCAAATTACAGTACGGACACCAACTCCCGCGATAAAAAGTGACTACAACAGGCCCTTGGTTTAATAGAGAAGTGAGTGAAACAGTATTCAATTTTGCATCTGGCAGCGTGAACTCAGGTGCTTTATCACCCAATGCCAATGCATCACTGCCTTGCTGAAACGATTTAGCTTTTGCTATTTCTGCATCAACCCCTTTCATGAAATCTGGGTTGCCTTTACGGCCAGCTTCAACCTTCGCTTCAGTTTGTTCTTTTAACGTTGCCATACAAGCCTCATGGTTTACTACATCATAATGACGTATCAAAATAGTGATATTGGAGTAAAGTTAACGCCTTCCTAGTAGTAATGAAACCTATTTGCACTACATTTACGACTACCTTCGCCATAAATGCGGTACGGCGCAAAAGTGCGCCTGTTTTCATAATATATTGGATATTAGTCGGATATTAGTCTGGACACCCACACTTATTTAGTTATTAACTAGCAGTTCACTTACCGAGCATTACCACTTTGTGTCATTAAGGATTAACTATGAGCCTTCAGCAGGAAAACAAAGCCATTCCACAAGAAGCTTTCGATTGGTACGACGCTTATGCCCACGGTGGCATGGACAGACGCACATTCATGACCAAACTCACAGGATTAGTTGCCCTTGGCTATTCCATGTCCTTCTTAACCTCGTCATTACTGCCTAATTACGCGTTGGCTGAACAAATATCCTTTAACGATCCCGACATAACCGCAATCTACGAAACCTTTCCTTCACCCCATGGACACGGCGAAGGTAAGGGATATTTAGTGGTCCCAAATGCTTTAACCCAAAATGAAACCACGCAAAAAAAAGCGCCAGTAGTATTGGTAATACACGAAAATCGTGGATTAAACCCTTACGTTAAAGATGTAGCCAGAAGGCTTGCGAAGGCAGGTTTTATCGCGTTTGCTCCCGATGCTTTATTTCCGTTAGGCGGTTATCCGGGTAACGATGACGAAGGGCGCGCGATGCAGCGTAGTCTAGAGCGTTCAAAAATAGAGCATGATTTTGTTGCCGCCGCTGAATTTATCAAAGCGCACGAATTGTCTAATGGAAAATTAGGCGCTGTGGGGTTTTGTTTTGGTGGTTACATGGTGAATTACCTAGCTGCCGTCGATAGCGACCTTATAGATGCAGGTGTTCCTTTTTACGGTACGCCAGCAGCCAAAGAGTTACGTAAAAATATTGAGGCGCCTTTACTTATTCAACTTGGTGAATTAGATGAGCGAGTAAATGCAACTTGGCCAGGATACGAAGAAGATTTGAAAGCAAATAATGTGTCGTATGAAATGCACATGTATAAAAACGCGAATCATGGTTTTCATAATGATTCTACTGGGCGGTTTGACAAAGACAATGCTGAGCTAGCATGGTCTAGAACCATTGCATTTTTTAACGCTAAGTTGGCGTAAACTAACTATTTTACTTAAGCATTACAGCAGATATTCCCAAGCGTAAAGCTTAAGAAACATAATTTAAGACTCATATCATCAACGCAAGGTCTTTAAAATAAGCCGCTTTTATCAAGGGTTTTAGGAGTGATGAGGACCTTGCTTATACTATTCGCTTTTTGCCTCTCCACAATGTGCTTTTATGATACGGCACATCGTGTTCGATGGCTTTTTGTCTAATGAAGTTTTCTACCATTGTCCGACTACACTGGAATTTTTGTATATCAATATAGATACGTTTTTCTCTGTTATTTGAATCAAAAGATACGCTGGTATGATATCTGGTTCGGGAGTACTCGATGGACGTAATATCAACCCATACTAATCTAGCATCTTGCCCTTTTAAGCAATAAAGCACGCCATCTTCATTTAATATGAAGTGATCCTGAGCGTGAATTTTCCACTTTTTCTTGTAATACCAATATAAAAAAGGGGAAGCGGGTAGCAATAAGGCGCCAACTATATGCCTAAAATCATCTTCGCTTTCTTTAAATAGCATCCAGGCGCATACCGCACCAATTACCGAACTAAATAAAAATAGTATGAGGCTAATATCTTTGTAGTCTCCGCGAATAGATGCGCTAGTGCTGTTCTGAGTTAGTGTAGCTAATCTAGCTTTAATGCTATCGACTCGCTCGGGGTATGCGTGATGGTCAATAGTTTCTAGTACCTCTAGTAACTCATTGTAGGAGTAATTGGCGTAATTCGGTTCCATGAAGTTTGAATTAGTTGGTTGATGTCATTATTTAAGCAATATAAAAATTGCAAAAGTGAATAGCAAGCATACCGCAGTTTTTACACTCAATAATGTGTTGTAAAAATAGCGTGATCGGCACGACAGACTTAATGTCTTAGCTGTTTAAAATTAAAGAGTGTTTTAATTTTTTAAGGCAAGTAATTCACTGTTGTGGTGCACCTTTCATTACCAGCGGCGATCTCTTGGTGCATTGCTATAACGTAATGGTGGTTAATGTGAATGGTTATCTTCCAAAACGATTGAGAATGAACTCATCAGATGAGTTGCTTAGGCTAGGTGGCTGCTCGCCTGATTAAAATGCCGCCTATATTTATACTAAAGTCTAACGTTGTTGGTATGTTTATTGTGATGTGTTGATAGAACTCCCACTCGGTTTTCCTCCGAGTTGGTACGTAGTTGCAGTCACAGCAGGAAACACACTCATGATAAAAACCAATAAAACGTTCCGTCCCACACTATTAAGTGTCTCTATTGCGGCAATGTTTGCCGTCAGCCCTGCGTATGCACAAGAAAGTGAAACCGCCAGTGCTGAAACTGAAGAAGAAAAAATTCAAGTAGTAGGGCGTCGTATCTCTACTACCGAGGTCGCCATTGGTACGGGTGAAGTGACCAATACGCTGGCCGTTACCCGAGAAGCGTTGTTGTCGGCCCCAGGCGGTATATCTGGGCTTAAAATGTTAGAAAGTTTACCAGGGTTTAATGTGCAAACGGACGGTGCATTAGGGTTATATGAGTTTGGAAACTCTGTGAATGTGCGCGCATTCAATTTGAGTCAGATGGGCTTTGTGCTAAATGGCGTTCCAATGGGGCGTTCAGATGCTTTCGGCGGTAGCCCTATTTTCAGATATGTAGATAATGAGAACTTAGCGTCTGTAGTGGCTTCTCCAGGTGCAGGCGATGTTTCCGCACCAAGTTATTCTACCTTAGGGCCTATAGCTTCGTACTATTCGGTAGACCCGTCTGACGAAGCCGGTGGCATGATGTCTTATACCATTGGTGATGATGATTTAAATCGCTCTTTCGTTAAATTAGAAACCGGAGATATTAATGGTTTCAAGGCTTATGTAAGTCGCTCGAAAACCGACAGCGATTTATGGCGCGGGCCAGGTACCATCGACAGAGAACACATTGAGGGTAAAGCAATTTATGCCTTTAGTGACGAGACTACATTTACCGTTAGCTATGTGGCGAATGACTTCTTCGATTATGATTCGCCATCAGGTACCGAAGCGACTTTTGACGATAACTATTATTACAGCTACTTAGATGCCATTCCGGAAGGCTGTATTGCACCACTACCCGGTGTTTACGATTTCAACCAAGATGGAGTGGCTGATGAAAGCGACTTTACCCCTGTGTTCACCGGCAGTAACTGTACAAGTTATTACGAAGACCGCGTAAACGTTCGCGACGATAAGCTTTATTCTGCACAGCTTGAAACCTACTTGTTAGATAACTTGTTATTTACCGGTACTTATTATTTTGAAGATAAAGATGGTTATGGTGTTTCTCCCGATTCTTACAGTAACACCTTAAGTATTTATGAAGATCAGGCGGCAGCAGGGCTAGATGTAGTGCACCCACGCGGCGTGCAATATGGCTTATCGTCAGTAGGTGGTGATAGAAAAGGCTTTGTTGCTGATTTCAACTTAACGCTCGATGCCCACGATATACAATTTGGTGGCTGGCAGGAAAAAGACACTTACCATCGTACGCAACAGCGTTTGAATAAAACCGGCGGTAGTGCTGACGGTGACGTGATTTGGGATGAGGTGGCATATTATCGTCGAGATTATACCTCGGTACGTGAAACTACGCAGTTGTACGTGAAAGATACCATTAGCTTAATGGACGATAATTTAAAGCTTGAAGTGGGTATAAAGTCATTAAGTGTGGATTATTCACTTGATGGATATCGTGATTATGATGATTACGAAATTGACGGTGAAGCGGGCTATGGGCCTCAATCTGTGGGCGGCAAATTTAGTAACCATTTCTTACCTTCAATAGGCGCGGTATACACCCTAAATGACACCGACCAACTCTTCGCGTCTTACTCGAAAAACTACGCGCTACCTAATGGTACAGATGACATTTATGACAATGCGGTTAGCTTTGAACCCGATACTCCCGAAGGTGAAGAAGCCGATAATATTGAATTAGGCTACCGTACCAACAAAGAAAACTTTAACGCGGCATTAGCGTTATTCTATACCCGCTTTGATAATCGTTTGTTTGCCAGTAACGTATTAAACCCCGCCACTGGGCAGCCAGAGAGCTTCTATATTAATGGCGGCGCTTCAGAAGCCTACGGCTTTGAATTATCAGGTGTTTATCAGCCTGACGTATTCAAAAAACAGTTATACATGAATGCCAATATCTCGTACAAAAATGCCAGCTTAGTAGATGGCTTTGGTAGTAATCCTGAAGGCAGCGCCTTGGCTGATAGCCCAGACTGGGTGATGACAGGTGGCATTACCTACGAGCCAACAGAATGGCTAGTAGCGAATGTATCGGCAAAATATACCAGCAGTCGTTATACTGATTACGCCGAAACCTATGAAATGGATAGCTACACCACGGTAAGTGCCTATGTGGATTTAGGCGGTGTGAACCCCTTCGGTATGCCTGAAAATGTGAGCTTACGGTTAAACGTAGATAACCTTTTCGATAAAGAAGTGTTGTCGTTTGCGTTTGTAGGATCGGCTTTCTATCGCCCTTTAAGCCCACGCAATGTTCAAGCATCATTAACGGTGGCTTTCTAACATGACAACTAAAACGAATACAAAACTGTATCAATTAAACAAAGCAATGATTGGGGTAGTGGTAGCCTTAGGTCTTGGAACCACGATGGCGAGTTCTGTAACACAGGCAGCCGATAAGGTATCTCTAGAAGAAGCCGAAGCTATTCAGCGAAAACTCGTGACCTTGGACACCCACCTAGATACGCCTGCGCATTTGGTCAGGCCCGGGTTTGATATCATGGAGCGTCATACCTATGGCCACGACTTTTCGCAAGTTGATGTACCACGTATGCAAGAAGGGGCACTAGATGGTGGTTTTTGGGTGCTTTATACCCCACAAGGCCCGCTTACTACAGAAGGTTATCAACAAAGCCGTGATACCGCTTTACTACGGGCGCTTGCTGTTCGCACCATGGTTACCGAACATCCAGAAACCTTTGCATTAGCACTAGAGCCCGATGATGCTAGTGAGATTAAAAAAGCCGGCAAACATATTGTCTATATGAGTATGGAAAATTCCTATCCCCTCGGGACGGATATGAGCCTACTTGAAACTTTTTATAAGTTTGGGCTACGAATGGCGGGGCCAGTACATTTTAAAAACAATCAGCTTGGTGATAGTTCTACCGATCCCGAAGGGGTGAAGTGGGGCGGGCTTTCGCCGTTAGGTGAAACCTTTGTGAGCGAAGCCAATAGATTGGGTATTGTACTTGACGGTTCCCACGCTCACGATGAAACCGTTAAAGACATGATTAAGCTGTCTAAAACTCCCATCATTTTGTCCCACACCGGCGTGAAAGCAATTTACGATCATCCGCGAAACATTGACGACGACTTACTGAAGCAGCTTGCGGAATCTGGCGGTGTCATTCAAATGAATGCTTACAGCGACTACCTTACTGCACTGCCTGAAAACCCCGAGCGAAAAGAAGCTTACAAGGGGTTAATGGCCATGGTCAAACAAGGTGCTGATCACAAGGATTTGTTAGAAAAGCGCAGGGACATTGAGCATGAGCATCCCGCGGTTAAAGCGTCTTTTGATGTTTACATGAAGCACTTTTTACATGCGTTAGCGGTGGTAGGACCTAAGCATGTAGGAATTGGCGCTGACTGGGATGGCGGCGGCGGTGTAGACGATATGATGGATGTGGTTAATTTACCCATGATCACACAGCGATTGTTAGAAGAGGGCTATACCAAAGAAGACTTAGCAGATATATGGAGTGGTAATGCATTAAGAGTGCTTCAACAGGCTCAAGACTATGCTGCTAGTTTGAAAACAGCGAGTAAATAGTTTCACTGAATTGTAAACGCGCTCTATTCATTTGGTGAGTAGGGCGCTTTTTTATTTCTGATTAATAACGTGGAGTATGCATGAAATCGTTACCTCTTTTAGCCTCAACACTTGCCGCAGTATCTGCTTTATCGACGCCATTGTTTGCCCATGCGGGCACTGATGATTTTGCCGCAGGCCCCGTTTTTAATAACTATGGCAAGCATGCACCTGTGCCAGGTGTGAGTGTGTCGCCTCAGCAACAATTTAAAGTTGCCTTCGATGTGGCTAAAGGGGCAGATGCGGGCAAGGTAAACCGCAAATTTGACTCGCTTGCCCGTTTTATTAATATGCATGTCGCCAATGGCGCTAAGCTTGAAAATATTCAACTAGCGTTAGTGGTTCACGGATCAGCTACCCTAGATGTTATTGATAACGCGGCCTATCAAAAGCGAAAAGGTGAAGATAACGGTAACTTAAGTTTATTGCGTGCACTAATAGATAAAGGCGTACGTGTAATCGTGTGCGGCCAATCATCAGCGGCTAACGATGTAAGTACTGAAATGTTAATAGAGGGCGTTGAAATGGACTTATCTGCAATGACAGCCCATGCCCGCTTGAGTGAACAGGGTTACAGTACTAACCCGTTTTAATCTTTAACACAGCTGAGCATTCCTTTTTTAATAATATCAAGAAAAGGCGTGTTAGCAGGCAGTGTTCCATAAGCTAAACCCTGCTGTTTGCCTAACCTTGCTTCGCAAAAAGTGTTCGCCATTACGCTATCGCTCTCGTTAAGTAACAAGGCGCCTTGCATGGCAAGGGCGGTTTGCTCTGTAATTAATCGACTGCGAATTTCTAGGTTGGTAACATCCTCGAATGAATCTAAAAGACGTTGAAGGTGGGTGTCGTAGAAAGCGTTTTTCCCTTTTGCACTGTGCAATAAATCAAAAAGCGCCGCTTTAGATTCAGGCTCTTTGTGCAATGCGCGAAGTACATCTAAGCATTGTACATTACCACTGCCTTCCCAAATTGAATTAAGCGGAGCTTGGCGATATAGCCGAGGCAAAATATTCTCTTCAACATAGCCAATGCCCCCCAAGCACTCTTGGGCCTCGTTAATAAATGCCGGGGTTCGCTTACAAATCCAGTATTTACCAATCGCCGTTGCGATACGTGCTAGTGCGGCTTCTTTCGGATTGGTTTTACTTGCATCAACGGCGCGGGCGACCCGCATGGTAAGTGCCAATGATGCGGTACATTCAAGAGTCAGGTCGGCGATGACATTTTGCATTAAAGGCTGGTCAATAAGTGTTGCACCAAAGGCTTCTCGATTACTAACATGATGATAGGCTTGCACTAACCCTTGTCTCATAGTAGCCGAAGAGCCAATCATACAATCAAGGCGAGTAAGCGATACCATGTCGATAATCACCCGTACGCCTCGACCTTCTTCACCTATTAAGTACGCAGTAGCGCCTTGAAACTCTACTTCTGATGAAGCATTGCTCCAGTCGCCTAATTTGTCTTTCAAGCGTTGAATGCGTACTTCGTTTAAGGTGCCATCAGGCATAACCCTAGGCAATAAAAAGCACCCTAGGCCAGCGTTGGTTTGCGCAAGAATTAAATGGCCGTCACACATGGGTGCAGAAAAGAAGAACTTGTGCCCCACAATGCGGTAGCTGCCATCTTGTTGTTTTGTGGCCGTGGTCGTGTTGCGGCGAACATCTGAGCCCCCTTGTTTTTCAGTCATTCCCATACCGATAGACAGGCCATGCTTGTGCTCTGCTGGCAAGGTGCGGTCATCGTATTGGCCATGCACTACCTTATCTACCCAATAATTTGGTAAGCCTTTAGCTTGTCGTAGTGCAGGAATAGCAGCATGGGTCATGGTTAGGGGGCAGGTTGTGCCCGCATCAGCTTGAGAATGCATGAAAATTAACGCCGCTCTTATGACATGCGCGCCTTGTTGACTTTCATGCTGCCACGAATAATTGTGTAAGTTACCCTTCATGGCCGCACTCATAAGCGTGTGGTAGCTAGGGTGAAATGCTACATCATCGATTCTGCGACCATACCGATCGAAGGGGTGGAACTCGGGTTTATTTTTGTTAGCAATTTCACCGTGTGCCATTAATTCATAGCCCGCGGCTTGCCCAAATACACCTAGTTTTAATTCTACGTCAGCGTTTGGCGACGTTATATTAGCCATCACAGCGTGCTTAAGCAGGGGGTCATCCAGCCACAAGTTATACGCGGGTAGGGGATGTGGCTGATTCTCAACAACATGGGTATTGAACAATGTAGGTGAAGACATAACAAACTCGTCTTAGAAATTTATTAAACATTACTCCTTGTGTCTTTTTGTGTCAAATTGTGTAATTTGATTGGCTGCTGGTAGTAAGAAAGCGGGTTCAAGAGGCTTTACGCTAAACGTTCTGCATAAGGGGCCGTTCGGGTGCTTTGTTTAAGTGCTAAGTTTAAGTGCTCTGTTTAAGTGCTTTTGAACACGAGTTTATATTCACGTGCCTAGGTTCACATGCTTATGGGCAAGTAAGAAAGCGGAAAAAGGATATACTTTGTAAATGCATGGCATTTAGGTAAAGTGCTCACTTGATGTCGTTTTAATTACTAAAAGATTGGTAAAGCAATATGTTACCCGAAAAACCTACCGGTAAACCCGTAGCCCGCCACTTGTTAATGAAGCTACTTGGTTCACGCCCCGGTATAAAAATGGATGCAGCCAGCGCGGTTAGAGTAGGCGCCTTGTTTGGCATTTCGGAAAATAACATACGCGTTACCCTTACTCGCTTACAGTCGGCTAAATTGCTCAAGGTGGTAGAGCGTGGTTATTATCAGTTAGGCAAAGAGGGCGAGCAATTTGCTGGCGAGATCAGCAGTTGGCATACGGCAGAATCTAGATTATGTGAATGGCGTGGTGATTGGCTTACCGTGCTAACCACCGCGTTAGCAAAAAGTGATCGTAAGGCCACACGGGCACAAGACAGGGCGCTTAAATTAATGGGTTTAAAAAAGCTCTCTGCAGACTTTTATGTTAGGCCTAACAACCTTAACGATACGGTGGGAACAACACGAGAGCGCTTGTACCGATTAGGGTTAGATAAAAGCGCTGTGGTGTTTAATGCATCTGACTTTGCTGACGCGACGGAAAAAAAGGCAGCAGGGTTATGGCAGACCAAAAACCTTGAAGCCAGTTACGAAGAAGGATTAATTGAACTCGCGCGGTCGCGCAAGCGTATAGAAGGCTTATCACTAGATGATGCAGCAAAGGAATATTATATCGTCGGCGATAATGCCCTAAAACGATTAGTGTTCGACCCACTGCTTCCAGCACCTTTGGTTAATGTCGACCTTCGCAGAGCATTTCGCGCAAAAGTAGAAGAGTACGATAAGGCTGGCGCTGAAGTCTGGTATGAATTTTTAAATATAAAGAAGTGAGGAAAGAGGTATGAGCACGGAGGTGCTTGCCTGATGCTATCTTTGTGGCACACTGTCATTTGAATTACCGATAAACGGTTGCATAGATACGCACAGATTTTCCAACTTAAATACGTGACATGGAATAAGTAGTATGACGTCAAACCGCCCCCTGTTTAAACACATTCGGAACCACACCGCGCTTTTCAGTGAATTGTCGCGTTATCGTAACATCGCGGTGCAGGGTCTAGGCCTTTCTCAGTACGAATTTCACAAGACCCCAAAGTTCGTTGCAGAAGATGGACGTCGGCTTACCATTGAGCCGGAGCGAAGTATTGTTTTGCCTAATGTAGAGCAACTTAAAGGCGTAAAGAGTAAGCTTGAAAAAGCCATACCTACACTCACAATGGTTGAGCACAGCGAGATTGGTTATCGCTATCCTACCGCCGCGCTGGCGGGGTTAGATGCCCCTTTTATCAAGCGAATGCGCTCTGAGTACTTTCATAAAGTTGATGAAGATCGCAGTATTTGCAGGCCGGTAAATTTATCTTACGGCATTAAAAGCCGTGGAAAAGCAGATAATCGCCAAGAGTATGAAGTGTGGATGCCTGACGAGGCACCAGAGCAAAACCCCTTGCCACTGTTAATCGATCTTTATGGCGAAGACCTACCTAACGATGTGCGCCATTTTGTAGAGCAACCTTCGAAAGTGCATGGTTGGATGGGCGTTAAGCGAGCAGCATTTGAAGCCTTATACCAAAACAAAGAAATATGTGGCGATTTGGTGATTTGTGTTGCCATGAGTGTAGACGCATACAATATTGGCGCGCGCCCTGACTTGTCGTTCTCGCCAGAAGCAGAAAGCAGTATTGCGGCTAGCAATGCAGAGCTAGAGTGGGAAATAGAAGGCTATTATGCGCCACGTGACTGGGAGTTTGACCACGATATGGTGTGGTCGGCAATTAATCACACCCTGGCAGCGATTAATGCGCCTTTAAATGATTTATACGGCAATACCATTTTGCCAGTGGTAGAAAGCAAAACAGAACGTATTTTGTCTACGCTTAAAAGCTTAGGTGTTCAACAGGACGAGATTGATGATATGAATCTACAACCGTGGGAGTTTATGCTTAATGAAAGTTCCCATAGGGTTAAATCTCACGATCCATCCAGACCTGTTAATCTTTTAGGTAGGCTAAATCGTTTGTTCTACCAAGAAGACCGCAAACTTCCTTCGTTAAACTGGATGCACGATTTAATCACCTAGTCGTGAAAGTATAAAACCAGTTGCAGCTATTAACTTAATTATTGATGCCTGCCGCACAAAGTCGGTGGGCATTTTTGTATCTAAAGCCTCATTGCCTTTCTGATCACGCATTATAAATACCTACCATCACTCTCGCACTATTTCGATTAGTACATGAAACAGTGTAAGCACGTCGATTACTTCAAATAGGTACCTTCAGGCTACAGGATATAGCCGTATCCAATATTAGATAACAATAATGTAGGTTACATATATTCGCATTTTGTAGCAACGATTGTTAAAAAGGTTAAATTCTGTAAAAAACTTACATAACTGATGTGAAAATACAGTTTTTTGTCAATTTATGTAATTTAATTACAAAATAAGCTTTCTTTTACGTGATTTTTGGTCATAATGTACTCGTTGCTTAAGAAAACTCTAATTTTGTTACACAATAGGAATTACATTATGAAACTGTCAACTTTCGCCATTGCTCTTATCTCTTCAGTAGCGTCTTTAAATGCTTTTGCTCAAGACGTTCGTTTAAACCCAGTTAATCAAAACATTGAAACGCAAGCTTGCTACACAGCCGCGACAGAAGGCTACAGAGCAGCAAAACGTTTAATTCGTGACAACGGATTAAATGTTGAGTCTTTCAGTGCATCATTGCTTTGTAACGATGTAAGCTTGAGAAAGTTTGCTGATTTATACAGCGATAAAACTACTAATGAAACTAAAGGCATTGCCCTTGTTGCTAAGAACGAAGATATCGCTTCTAAAGCTTGTTTAGATGCTGTTTCAATCGGTACAGAAAAAGCACTTGCTAAGCACGGCTTAGAAGGCGAAACCATTATTTGTAATCACAAAGAAATGTCAGCATTTGTTCGTTCTTATAACGCTGAAACAGTTGTTGTACGTCCATTCTCTGAATAGTATAGCCTCACTGATTTAACGTTTGTTTACAGTTTCATGGCCCACTCGGCAACTGGGTGGGCCAGTAACTTATTTTAATCACCACGCTTACTGGTGTTAGAAAATATCCCTCGAAAAAACTCCCAGCGAAAATCTTCACTTGAACGATAATCCCTCTTTGAAATATAAATCATCGAACCCATTTTCTTAACCTAAAAATAATAAATACGACTTACCCTTAACACCGCGCTATTCGTTTTGAAACCTGTACTTTTGTATCCAGTTACCTATACGTCTTCCCATCAAAATCTCCATTGAATATGCACATTGTGCACGCAAGCGCTGTGCTAGTTTATTGATTACTCACGTTCCTTACGTTTGTTTGCACTGGGCATAAGCGTAAGAATACAGCGACAACAAATATCAATAGAGAGAATCATTATGTCGAAAAGTCACTACGCAATACGTACATTGTTATGCGTAAGCATTCTATCAGTGTTAGCTGCTTGCGGCGGGGGCTCATCAACTGACGAAACTGTAGACAGCGACACCAGTGTTGATGCGGGCACCGGAACAGACACGGGTAACGACAGCGACTCGAGTACCACAACGTGCGACTCACCGATGACAGAGCTTTCAAGTGCCTATCTTGAATTTGTTGCGGCACCAAATGTCACTATTGTGTTGTCTGAAGATGGATGCACAGTGTCGCTCGAGTCGGCAGGTAAACCCGATCACACATCATCATATTGGGATTCAGGCAATGCCAGCGGCTTATATGTTGAGCCTGAAGATGAAACTCTATTCAATCAAAAGCGCTCACCGGGTGATATTGAAGATTACCTAAATGATTTTGATTTAACCGTCCCCGTATCGCCGGAACTAGCCGCCACATCATCGGCCACGCCGTTAGGTGCAATAGGTATTGCTTTGAGCGGCGCGCCCATTTTCAACGATTCCG
Organism: Alteromonas sp. KS69; assembly: GCF_003989595.1. Taxonomy (NCBI): domain Bacteria; kingdom Pseudomonadati; phylum Pseudomonadota; class Gammaproteobacteria; order Alteromonadales; family Alteromonadaceae; genus Alteromonas; species Alteromonas sp. KS69. The sequence goes on from NZ_PYHU01000003.1 coordinate 106,908, forward strand.
AAGGTACGGGAGATGTATCGATAGGCGTGATACAAGGTTTTGATCGCAATGGTGCGCATACTGGCCCGCAAACTTACCATTACCATTTAGAGCCACAAGCTATCTCTTATGATGATGATTCGCTGGTAGGTATTATGGCAGATGGATTTTTCATATTTGGAAGACGTTGCTATTCAACCGTAGACTACCCCACCGATTTAGATGAATCGAACGGCCATACGTCAGTCACCCTTTATACAGGTGCTTCAGAGGAAGATGCTGAATATCACTACCACATATCAAATGAACAATACTTAAACGGCGAGTATTACCTAATTTTCCCGGGTAACTTCCAAGGTACGCCGAGTGACATTAACTAAATCAACAGGTTACAAAGTACTCCTGTTTTGTGCACTTTGGCTGGCAGCAACTTCTGGGTCGGTATCCTTTAGCGATAGAGCACAACTAGTGGTGTATGAAAATGCCATATCGCTGAATAAGCAAGGCGTTCGTATATATCAAAACGCCCCGTTTACAGGAAAAGTGGTGAGCTACCACTCAACAGGCGCCCTTGCTACAGAAGATGAGTTTGTAGCCGGTCGCCGCGCCGGGGTGGCAAGAAAGTGGTTTTCGAACGGTACCTTAGGTTACGAGGCCTATTATGCGTCTGGCGCCAGAGAGGGTAGTGTAAAAACCTGGTGGGTTAACGGAAACCTTCGGTCGGCATTTGTGTATGAAAACGGCAAGGTCGAAGGTGAAGGCTGGCGTTGGTACAGAAGTGGAGCCAAATTCAAGAAATTTAACTACCACGAAGGGCAACCGGTAGGCTTGCAGCAAGCGTGGCGAAAAAATGGCACCTTATACTCTAATTTTGAATACAAGAATGGGCGGATCTATGGGCTTAGAAAAGCAAACAACTGTGTGGGGCTTGAAGATGAGGTTATCTCTGTTGATTACTACCAAAATCAAGCCAGTCTTCGTTTCTAGTGCATTGCTGTTGCTATGCAGTACCAGTGCAATAACGGTAAATTCAGCCCATAGCGCGGACGAACTATCCTACCAATTACCTTATTACAACAGCAAAGAATTTACACCGCACTGGATTGAAAGCGGTAGTGAAGCGCTTGATGGTTTTCACAAAATACCGCCCTTTAGTTTCACCAATCAAGATGGGGAAGAAGTTAGCGAGAAAGACTTTGAGAATAAAATCTATGTGGCAGGCTTTTTCTTCAGCACGTGCCCGGGAATTTGCCCCATGATCCGGTCTAAGTTGGCCAAGGTGCAAGAGGCATTTATTGACGACGATAGCGTAAAAATTCTTCAGCATTCGATTAGGCCGAATACTGACACGGTCGATTTGCTTAAAGCTTATGCAGATAAAAACGGCATTTTAAGTAATAAATGGTATTTGGCAACCGGAGAGCGGGACGCTATTTATTCTCTGGCAAAAAGCGCGTACTTCGCCAGCGACGACTTGGGTAACTTGCAAAATACAGAAGATTTTTTGCATACCGAAAGCCTATTATTAATAGATCAGAATCGTCATATTCGCGGCATATACAACGGGCTCAATAGTGCTTCTGTCGATTATTTGATAGCGGATATTAAAGCGCTGAACGCTCAGTGATAGTTTAGCTTAACAACTGCATATACGCCTGAGCATTTAATTTAGCGCGTTTATCGTGACTAGAGAGCATCAAATAAACGCGCTGTTGTAACTAACGGCTACTCCGCTGATGAAATAAGATGCAGTACTTTTTGTCTTCCGTCGAGATACTCTACTTTTTCACCATCAAAAAACGCATCTTCTTCTAACATAATGCGTATGTCTTTATCCCATTCTGGAATATAGGTGGCGGCATTTAGCTCTATAGAGTAAACCGTGTTTGGATACACAGGGTAGTCGCCCTGAACGGGAACCCCTTCTTGTGCATCCCACATACCAATGGTGGGGCCTGCTGCATGACCATGAAATCCCAGTGGGTGAGTATAAATAGCAGGGGTTAGCCCTTCTTCTATGGCTTGCTCTCGAGACATTTTCAAAATCTCATTGCCGGTGCGTCCAACCTTAAAATTGTTGGTAAGAATATCTTGCAATCGGTTTCCTGCTGCAAAAGCTTCAATTATGCTTTTAGGGGGCGCGGTTTCATCGGGTTTTAACACGTATGCATGCTGTTGTTGGTCGGTGTTTAAACGCAGGTAAGTAATACCAAAATCAACATGGATAAGGTCTCCTGGCTGTATAATATTTTCACCAGCGCGCTTACTAAACGCTTTTATTTGATCAAATTTTTCATTGTCTGCACGTTGAATAGACACTGAAGGATGAAACCAGTTTTCTAACCCTAATGCCTTGCTTTGGTCACGCAACCACCATATGACATCGTCGGTAGTAGTGATTCCAGGAGTAACAACTTCATTTGAAAAATCCGTTGCTATAAGTTGGTGGCCAATTTGAGTCAGGGAAGGGTAGTGTTGCATTTCAAGCTTACTACGAGTTTCTAGCCAAGCAATGGCCAGTTTTTCACCCGATACCACACGGTCTTTAAATTTAGGAGAAAGGGCGGCTATGAACTTGCTGTTTTCGGTGCTACTCATACCGTCAGCAAGTGCAAATGCATCTGACACATTCACTGCAATTCGTTTGGGGTCGCGCGCTTCAATAACATCAGCAAGTGCTTCCCACTGATTAGGCTGAGCTTCTTTGTCCCATGCTTTTTCGAATAAATCAGCCACGGCATACCGAGCTACCGCTAAACGTTCTAGAGGCTTTCCTTCGCCAGGGTTAAAAATGACCAACATGGTATGCCTGCGGGCCGATAGCCACGTTGATGGCAGCATGGTTTTGATGACGGGGTCTTCGTTGTATTCCCGCGACATGATTACCCACATATCAATATTAGTACGCTGCATAAGACTGGGTAAAACCTGCTCGAATCGTTGTGCTAGTATTTCATCGACCAACTCGCTCCTAGCTTGCATATCCATGACATCCTTGGCCATAGATTGCAAACTCACTAGCAGTAACACAAGCGTACAAACTGCTCTCATTCTCTTTCCTTATTAGTTTGAATTATAAGCATGTAATCATTAAAACTAGCACAAGCTGTTTGGCTTAAGCAATGGTGGCTACAATTAAATAAGGGAGCAACTGGTGTGGATTATTATTGAAAATATGGCGAAGATTTAACCACTGCATAGCCTGTATTTATAGTCACTATAAGGCTACGAAGATTGGTAACACTACTCATATTGATACGGATCAATACTTAAAACCGAAATCCCTAGTCTACTTAACGCTAGCACGTTTGGCATGTTGTAGAATTTTTTGAATTCAATGTCGGCAATTTTCCTTCAGTAGATAAATTAAATTGTGATTGCAGTTTAATCATCATCGATTTAGGTATTACCCTAGCCGGAGACAGTTATGAATGCAGAGATTGATTTACAGCAAATAATAGAAAATACCATGGTGTTAGTGCTGGCAGGTGGGCAGGGCTCACGGTTAAAAGCACTTACTGAAACCCGGGCTAAACCGGTACTAGAGTTTGGCAGTCATTGTCGAATCATCGATTTTCCCCTTTCAAACTGTGTTAATTCAGGCCTAAATCAAATTGCGGTACTCACCCAATATAAGTCTCAGTGTTTAATTCGGCATTTGATGCAACATTGGGGCACATTGAATAACAGTTTTGGGGGGCGATTAGATATTCTTCCTGCATCCCAGCAACAGTCTGAAAGCTGGTACCAAGGTACTGCAGATGCGTGTTTTCAGAATATTGACTATATCAAATCCAGAGCACCTAAATATGTGATGATCTTATCGGGGGATCACGTATATCAAATGGATTATCGAAAACTGCTGGCTGAACATGTGAAAAACGGCGCCGAAATGACAGTATCTTGCATAGAAGTGCCTACTAAGAATGCGGCAAATCAGCTGGGCGTATTAAGTGCTGATAGCAAAGGTCGGGTAACCGCTTTCGATGAAAAGCCATGTAAACCACACCCATTATTAGATGCGCCAGAGTATTGTTTAGCTTCAATGGGCAATTATGTAGTGAATGCTGAAGTGCTTTATCGGCTACTTAAAGCAGATGCCAAAGCGTTGGAATCTGATCACGACTTCGGTAAAAACGTAATTCCAAATATTATTGAGCAGCACAAAGTGTTTGCGCATCGATTCAGAGGCGCCGATGGTTGCCAAATTCCCTATTGGCGAGATGTAGGCACCATTGATAGTTACTGGCGGGCTCATATGGATTTGCTGAACAACAGCGATATGTTGAATTTAGCTGACCCGTCTTGGCCTATCTGGGGAAGTGCTTTATCTAGCGCGCCAACCCAAATACGGGGCGGGACTCAAAAAGGCCAGTGCGACCTCAATCAGATTTTGATTGGCACCGGTTGCCAATTAACTAATTGCCGTATCCATCACACTGTTTTGTCATCCAATTGCGCAATCGGTGATGGCGCTTCACTTCAAGGGTGTGTATTGCTGCCTGATGTGACTATCGAGGCCGGCGCTAAATTAAAAAACGTTATCGTAGATAAAGGTGTGACGGTGCCCGCTAATTTAGCCATTGACGATATTAATATTGCTAAGCACTTCGGATTTTCAGTTAGCGAGAAGGGGGTTGTTTTAATTACCCAACAAGTAATAGATAGTTTTGCCGATGTGGAAATATATTTTGACGTACCGCAAAAGTCGACGAGTGTAAGTCCAATTAGACCAATGCATTCAGAGCTATCAACTCGAAACATCGTTCGTACTCATGTACCCAGCGCACTGAACGAGCGTTAAGAACGCAAAGGCAACGCCTGTGCGTTGCCTTTGATCTGGCTATTTAATTAGCTTCACTGCGCTGGTTGGCGCATTAGCCGCGTATAGAACTTAACGGCATCTTCCATATTTTTAATATCAATTCTCTCGTTAGTGCCGTGAAACCCTGACAAATAAGCAGGTGTCAGATTAATCGGATTAAAGCGATAAGCATCAGTTATTTTTGAGTAAAACTGGCTATCTGTCGCGGCAATAGTTAACCCAGGTGTGACGATAATATCGCCCTGAACATCCCGTGTTACTGCGGCAATATTTTTAAACCCCTGACTGTCACTATTGGCCACGTTTGACGGCTTAAATGCTTGCGATGTTTTAATGGTGATTCGAGGATCGTTGATGGCAGCTTCTACCCAACTGGTAACACTTTCAATAGTGTCTCTAGGATGAATACGAAAATTGATAGTGGCTGTCGCGGTAGCCGGCAATACATTCGCTTTAACACTACCCGAGAGCATGGTAGGGGCTGTGGTGGTGCGCAACATCGCATTGCCCGCAGGCGACTGAGATACTGATGTCTCAATCAATGGCTTGAACAGCCATTGATTGGCAAAGAGCATACGCTTGAAGAAATCCATGTGCTTAGCGATATTGGTGTACATAGTTTCGCCAAGGCCTTCTAACCCGCCAGGTACCGGTGAGTTTTTAACGTTGACGATGGCTTCAGCTAAAATGCTTACAGCCGTATCTTGAGGTGGCATTGAGCTATGTCCACCTTCACCTTTTGCGATAAGCTCAAGCGTAAGAAAACCTTTCTCAGCCACATTAATACTGGCGACACGCTTGTCTGACCCAGGTACTAAGCCATCAAGAATAAATGAGCCCTCATCAAGCGACCACGCTAGTTTGATGTTTTGCTCAACAACATATTCTGAAACTGCTTTTGCGCCATATTGGCTGCCAATCTCTTCATCGTGAGTAAAAGCAATATAGATGTCTTGCTCTGGGGTATAAGCCGCTTCTAGCAGCAAGGTAACAGATTCCATTAGAGCTATCACTGCGCTTTTATCATCGAGCGCCCCACGGCCCCAAATAATACCGTCTTGAATTACACCACCAAATGGCGGGTGCTGCCATTGAGATTCAGTACCTGGATTAATCGGAACCACATCATAATGAGCTGAATACAATACGCTAGGTTTGGAAGGTGCTTTACCGCGCCATTTAAAAAGTAGGGTGTAGTCGTTCAGCAAAGTAAGGGTTAAGCTTTCGTGCACTTCAGGATAAGTACTGGCCAACCATGCGATAAATTTTTGAAATTCAGCACGGTCGCGGTCTTCAGCATGTTCATAAGAGATAGTTTGAATTTGAATAGCCTGTGAAAGGTGCTCTGCTATCACGCTGCCATCTGGCGATATCATAGTGGTGTCGGGGGAAGGCTGGTAGGTTTCTGGAGTGAAAGTTACAGTGCGCACTAACACAACTACAACCAAAGCTAAAAGCACTATGCTAAGCCCCAGTAATCCTTTTTTTATTATTGTCATAGGGAGTCCCTTAAGATGCCAGTTTCATTGTCTGTACATGCAAATATTGCAGTTGTCGCAACGTTGTCATTTAGTGTATCTGCAATAGTAGGTTTGAGTATATTGAAAATAGTGAGTACATCAGAAAATAAATAAAACGCAGACAAAAAAATAGGCGCTTTAAGCGCCTATTTTTATTCTTTAACCATAAACAATGTGGCAGTTAATGACTAATCAATTAACGGCTCATCGTCGTCTTCTTCTTCCTGCTTCTCGTATTTCTCTTCTTCTACTGGAATAACTTCCTCAGAAGAATAGTAAACACTGACAGGCGCTGAATAGTTTGGCACGTCGTCATAGGCAAACACAGAATAATACTTTTCAACATTCGGGTTACCAAAGTTGTCATAGGTATATTCATCAGAACCTGCGTAAAGCTTCACACCATCAAGCGGGGAGCGCGGCGAGTGGAAGCGATTTCTTACCACAAACGCACCCACTAAATCGGCATGCTTCGGATTGCTCCAACTTAGCTTAACCTGACGATTTTCTAAGGTTACGCTTAAGTTCGCTGGTGCCGGTAAAGGCTCTTTGCGACGCTCAATGTACTTAATCACCAACTTACACACATTGTTACTGTGTAAGTCGTGCCAATTTACTAGCATGTTCTTTTCAGCACTTGATGACGTTGAGCGAACCACGAAATGGAAAGGCGCATGCTTCGCATGCATATCTTCGAGCGCTTCACGGCAATAACTATCAAAAATAAAGTTATGAGAGTTTTTGTCTTTAAGCTGAGCATTACTCACCTCGTAGCCAATAAACTCTTTTTTCTCTCTATTTTTAACGCTTTCATAATCAAGATCTTCAAGACCAGCCAATTCAATGGTGAAACGAATATCTTGCGATGTAGGCAAGGCATTGTCGTTACTCATCGTTAAATAAGCTTCCGTGATCACGGTTTTCTTAGGATCAGGCAGATTTTCGGTTAAGAAGGTCATTTGCCCATACACCACATCGCCATTTGCATCGAAACCAGACTGCAGTTCGTTTTTCTTAACCTCGGCTTTTGATACCGTGCTAAGAGATGATGGCGTTAGCTCTACTTGTTTGCTTGGAAGGGTATAAATAACTTCCAAGTTAGGGCGGTAATGGATACCTGAACCAAACTTTCCGTACCCAATATCAAACTGCATCATTTGCGAGTCTGCACCAAGAGGCAGTTTTCTTGGACCTTCAACGCGAAGCAACAAGGTACCGTTCTTAATAGATTTGCGAATAATGCGACGCTCGGCCACATTTAAATCCCAATGAGACCAAATACCTTGAGTTAGCTTATCTGAGCGAATTTCATCACCAAGCGTTTGAATAGGCTTCGCTTGATGAATTTGGTTGAAATCGGTGATGTCAGATATTTCTGATGGGTCAAGAATTGATACTGTCCATTCACCAAAATTTTCTACTTTGGCGTTAACACGGTTCATCGGATACAAGGAGAAACTCGCATTCTTAATACGGGCTTCTTCCGGTAAGTTTTCCATATTAAACGCAATCACACCGTAACAAATACCACGGCGTTTATTCACACCTACAAACAACGAGTTGTAGCCGAAATGGTCGCGGTTTTTCTCGAGAGTATATTGGCCTACATAACCAATACCACGCTTCGATGGGAACAAACCTCTGAAATATTCATCTTCAGATAACTGCGTTTTCAGCTTAATTTCAGGGCTGAAAGGCGACTTGGTATCAGTAACTTTATTAACTGCACGTATATTGTAGAAGTATTTCTGACCACTTTTAAGCTGCACATCGGTGAACGTGTGTTTGCCAATAATCGCAATAAGATTATCTTCGCGACAAGGGCTTTTCACAGTTTCGGAGCGATACAGTTCAAAATAGATATCATCAGACTCTGGGTAATCCCAGCACAGGGTCGCTTCGTAAACGCCCACTGATTCAATTGTGAAGTTATCTACCCGAGCAGGTGCTTCATCAGAGTAGTTTTTCGCTTCTGAAAGTGCATAAAGTACCGCAGGCACATTCTCATCTACACTTTGCGACATATTCGCCATGTAATCAGGAATGTTGCGCGTGCCCACTTCTACCACAGCCGAGATAATACCTAACGAGTAATAATACTCACGGCCACTACCGTTAATCAGGTTCGTAGGTGGCTTGCCACGGTGAATACCGTATTGGCGACCCGTTACCTTATGGATTTCACGGTTCATATTGGCGCACAATACGTTTAAGTCGGTGCCTTCAATTTCAGACTCGTGATTAAACTTATGGGCAGGGAAGAACACGTTACCTTGCGAATGGTAATCCAGCGCAATAGTGATGTTCTTATGTTCCAATACGAAGTCGCGTATAGCGGCGGTTTCTGGCTCAGAGAACGCGGCTGGGCCTGAGTAGGTGTTTACCGTGGTATCGGCAGAGCGCTTAAAGCGAACACCGAAGTTACGGTTTAAATCTACACCAAAGGTGCCATCGCCGTTGTCACGTCTATTCTTGCGCCAAAAAGAGAAGTGGGTGCGAGAATACTCAAACCCATCAGGGTTCAAACAAGGCACCATATATAGCGTATTGCGGCTTAATGCCTGTTGTATAGATGGGTTGTGGTCAATATTGGTTAGCACATTATCAATAAACTTAATGGCTAACTCATTTCCAATCCACTCACGAGCGTGGATGGTTCCTGTAAAAAGCAGAGCGGGTTTACTGTCCGCAGTTTCAATGTTAGCAGAAAGGGTCGCCATCATGATTGGCCTGCCTTCCCACGTCGTTCCAATGCTATGCACGCGAATAAGCTCAGGGTACTTTTCCTGAGCTTGTTCTAAAAACGCCATTGTTTCTTGATACGAGGTATATTGTTTTTTCATTGTTTCTTCTTAGCTAAGAGAAATCAGTGGTTACCAGCGTAGTCTTAAAATTATCCCAATGCGCGATAATTGCATCGACTTTCTTTTGCTGAATGTTTTTAACCGTCAGAAACACGCTTGGATCAGCGGTTATAGCTTCTGACGTACCCTTTTCACCCAGAGTACTGATTATCACCTCTGTAAGTTTAGGGCCTATACCTTTTACGCCAGCAAAAAAATTTTCTAACTCTGACGTAGTTAAAATGAGTTCGCCCGCATCTACTTCGGCGTCGACTTCAAACTCATCGTTGCTATCATTTAATACACGTTCTAGTCCATCACCGATGACGTCTTCTAGGCCATCATCTTCACTCACATCTTGGTTTTCTAAATGCAAGTCGGTTACTATTTTGGCCTTACTTTTGGGCGTGTAATTATCTTGAAAATTCCAGGATTCACTTGGCCACTCTTCATCGAGCTGTAGTTCAACGGGTAACAAAGGATAAAGTTCAGGATTAGTTACCGCTGCTGAGTCTGCACTATCACTACTTGGAGTATATTCGCCAAAAGTAATATTTCTCATGGTGCGTAATAGCGGCGTGCGAATCTTACCCAGTTCCTCCCAGTTATACAAAGGAATATGCGGCTTCTTAAAGCGCTCTGAACACAAGGTCCACATTATATACTGGCCAATCCAATCACGAATGTAAGGGAAGGCGGCAAACGCAGTTGCACATTCTAAAATACGGTATTTGCCGTCTACACCCAAGGCAATATCAGATGCCCAATATTCAGCTTTTGCGGCTTTAGACGCATTCACTGCTATTTGTAACGCTTCTTTGGGCACATCAGAATAATCCATCGAGCCACCCTGACTGGTATTGGTTAGCCATTCACCTTCAGGTGGACGACGCCAAAACGCACAAACAGGCTTGTGGCCAATTAGCATCACGCGAATATCGGCCTTCATTGGCACAAATTCTTGCGCGTAAATCGGGTGGTATTTCTTTTTATTAAGCAGTTCAACCACTTCTTTAAAGCTATCTACTTTATGTACGAAGTAGCCGCCATAGTTAGATGGGCCATAAGATTTTTTAATAATTTTTGGATAACTGGTTTTACGTAAAAACGCCATAGCTTCGTCTTTTTCGTAAAAAATATCAGTTTTCGGAATAGGCAAGTCGTGCTTTTCGCAAAAATGGGTCACATTTTCTTTCGACTTGTTGGCAAACTGCGTATCCATTGAAGGCAAAAAGCGCACGTCTGGCAGTTCGCGAGCAATTTCACGGAACGTCTCATAAGCCGTAGCAGGAATATTACCAATAAGAATATCGATATTTTTGCTTTTCACTTCACGAACAAAGCGGGCTTTGTCGTTGCCCCAGTGGTAACACACAGTTTCAATTTTATCTGGCCAGCTTTTAAAGTTAGACTTGTCGAAAAAGCGCAGTACATGGTCTAGGTAGAGAAGGCCAATAGTAGGTAGTTTAGTCGTAGACATTTTACTTTCTCGTTTAAAGTTGAGAGGTTAGCGCAGCTTGCAAACTTGCGCGCTTTTCAATTGCTTTTCGCTCAATCAAGTTAACGATCCGCTCGATTTTTCCATCATTAAACGTCAAGCCTGCAGCTTCTTGCTCAGGCGTGGCGAATGCAGGAATACCGTTTACTTCTAGTACTACATATTCTTCATGTTCTTGGTCATAAATTACATCAACTCCAGCGATATCTAGGCCGGTAACTTTTGCTGCTTTAATGGCTAGGGCAACTAATTCATCATTGGGTTCACGGCGAATAACAGAGCCGCCGCTGGTGACATTGGTTTTCCAGTCGTCTTTAGGTGCTTTGCGTCCATAACAGCCTACAAATTCACCATCTACAATGTCGATGCGATAATCTGTCATGTCGTAATTGATAAAACGTTCGACATAGAAGTGGGGAATATTGGTTTGATCCAAAAAAGGGATAAGCATATCTAAAGAACGCTCATCTTCCACTTTTACTATGCCCATTCCACCCCAGCCGTCGGTAGGCTTGTAAACCAAGCGTCCGCCCCATTCGCGGATGGTATTTTTAAGCATGGGTTTGTCTTTGGTATTACATAGTCGGTAATCAGGTGTACGAATACCTGCTCGAGATAAGCGATGCGAAGTGCGAAGTTTATCTTCAGATAACGAAAAAGACTCAAAACTGTTAAGGCACGGAATTGATTCGTTCAATACTTGATAAAGAAAAACTTGATAAGGTGTTTGTTGACCTGCATTGTATGAAAAGAACGCATCTAATTCTTCCATATTCACGTTATGACACGTAATGGTTCCGTTGTGTGCGTTTGCATGGCCTAAATTAAGATCGGTAATTGCTTCGATATCGCGATCTCGTAATTGGTTGACGATTTTAGCCTGTATGGCAGTACCGCCGCTGTTGCTGTACATCCACATCCCGACTGTATACTTTGGCACGACTTTTAACCCTGTTTTTATGAATCGATGAATTGACATTCTGTTCGATTTAAGTGAGAAGATTTCTCAAAATAAAATTCTGCACCAAAATGGGTGGTAAATATCTATTTTAGATGAGAAATATGACATATATTAGACTTCAGGGTACGTCTTGGTACGAGGAGTCCCTCCCAAAAGCGGCGCTATTAAACGGCTAAATTGCGAACTATTCAAGTTTAATTTTTGCTCAACTGGAATTAATTTCAATATTTGTAACTTTAACGTTTAAAGCATGTGTTATTACTGTGAATAGCTCAATTAAAACAAGGGCTTTAGCGTAGTTTGGTTTTAATCAATACTTGGAATAAATATCATGAATAGTAGTCTGGACTTTACCGAACTTGCCTCAATTATATCGCTCAACTCTTACACTAAAAATAAAGCGGGTGTAGATCACAATGCTGACATCTTTAATGCGTGGATGGAGCAACTTGGATTCTCTGTAGAAACGCATCGACGTGAAGCAATAGGTAACCATGTTCACTACCTGTCTAAAAAGAGTGAAGGTGCAAAATTACTGCTACTTGGCCACCTAGATACCGTTTTTCCGCCAGACACTTTTACCGAATTCCGTGAAGATAAAGAATGGATTTACGGCCCTGGCGTATGTGATATGAAAGGCGGCAATTACATCGCTCTTGCCGCACTTCGAAATGTATTTGCCGAACAAGGCCACATCGCGAACATTGATATGCTATTGGTAAGCGATGAAGAAAGTGGCAGTGACGACAGTAAGCTGCTTACCAGTGAATTAGCCAAAGCCTACGATGCCTGTATGGTTTTTGAAGCGGCGGGCCCCGATCATGATGTGGTTATCTCTCGCAAGGGTATTGCGACTTTTCAAATCGAATTCGAAGGTAAAGGCGCTCACGCGGGTAATCATTATACCGACGGTATTAATGCGAACTTGGCTGCGGCTCATATGTTAATTGCATTGACTAATCTAACCGACCTAGAAAAAGGCACCACGGTTAACGCCGGTAAAATGAAAGGTGGATTAGGCGCAAACACTATTTCGCCTAGTGCTAGCTTAACGGTAGAAGCGCGGTTTACTCAATCAGAAGAGCGAGACAGAGTATTAGCCGCGTTTGAAGAAGTAACCCAAAACCCTGCTGTCGAAGGGGTAAAAGTAGCGGTAACTGGTGGATTGCAGCGTGATGTCATGCAGCCTACAGAAGCACAGGCACAGTTTATCGCCGAGCTAGAAAACGTGTTAGGTGCCCCCCTTAAGCTGGAAAAACGTGGTGGGGTGAGTGATGCGAATGTGGTATCGGCTGCCGGTGTGCCAACCCTTGATGGTTTTGGCCCATACGGAGATGGCGATCATACCATTCATGAACGTGCAAGCAAGGCTAGCTTTGAACGGCGTATAGGCGAGGTAAGTAAAATTTTAGCGCACTTTAATGGTTGCTAAGTAATTAATAATTAGGCAAAACGATGCAAGGTCAGAGTTGGTTTTATTAACTCTGACCTTAAAGATTAGTATAGTTTAGCTAGTATACGACACCACTTCAGCTTCAAGACCCTCTCCAAGCATGAAATAAAAGCGCCTTCCAGGTTCATAATCACCGTGGTTGTAAGTATTAAATCCTAAAGCGAATACCTTTTTTTCTACCTCGTCTAAATTATCAACCACAATACCTAAGTGATTAACGTGGGCTACCGTGGTGTGATCGAATGTGTTCTCGGCACTTGAGTTCGACGCTAGTCCATTTTGATTGTAGTGATTCGAGCTAAACTGTTTTGGCTTATACAGCGCTAAATAAGCGGTATCTGATCCCACGTGCACCGTATAACCATCGTCTTTGGCTGGGCCGCGCCAACGTATGTGCCAATTGAACAACTGGCACAAGGCATCAGCAATAGCATCTGGGTTAGTGACGGTAATATTGGCGTGTTCAAGTGAGGCTGCTTGCATCGTATTTCCTTATTTTCTGTTGTGTGTTTTTCACCGGTAACTTTTTCGATAAAAAAGCGCAGTGGATTAATAGACAGCAACAGCTTAATATCTAAAGCTAACTTTAGATCAAGCGTTAAATGCAGATTTTTAAAATGGCCCCTGAACCCCTAGTAAGTATTGGCTTTGTTGCAAAGCGAACCGGTAACGCAGTATCGCTTATTCGCTATTATGCCAACGAATCCCTTATTCCTTCCGTGCGAACCCAAGGCGGAAATAGAATGTTTCCTCGTTCAGTCATTCGCAGGGTATCGTTTATTTTGATTGCACAAAACATGGGGTATGCACTTGATGATATTCGACAACTGCTGCAAACCCTGCCAGATAATCGCACGCCGAATAAGGAAGATTGGGCTACGCTTAGTGAAGTATTTAACACACACATTACAAAGCGTATTGCTGAGCTAACGGCATTGAAATCTTCGTTAGAGGGCTGTATTGGTTGTGGTTGTTTGTCTTTAGATAAGTGCAAGCTGTACAATAAGCACGATCGCATTGCCGAGAAAGGGGCGGGCGCTCGGTTTTTACTAGGCGATAGCCCTAGCGATGCTGTTATAAAATAGCCTTTTCTCATCTATTTAGTTATTTCTGATGTGGTGCCTGTAGCCTCGACGGCGACTAAACATTTATTAGAAATTCACTTAGCCAAATACCTAAAAATAGGATAGTCGCCTTGGTAGACTCCACACCTAACAGCAACTCAAGTTCAACCAGTAAAACCAGACCCAAAACAAAAAGTTCGCCTAAGTCTTCGTCTAAGTCCACGACTAAGGCCGGCTCTACCATGCATGTTCGTAATGTACATAAAGATGGTTACCCCATGGCGGCGTTGTGCCAGGCACACCCAGCATTATCTGGCTATGTGATTAATGCAAAAAGCGGCAAGAAGAGTATCGATTTTGCCAACCAAGACGCGGTTAAAACCCTCAATGCAGCATTGCTTATTCATTACTACGGATTGAAAACGTGGGACATACCTAATGGTTATTTATGCCCTCCCGTACCGGGTCGTGCTGATTATATTCATGGCATTGCCGATATATTGGCATCTAGCAATAAAGGCGTTATCCCTCAAGGGAATAGCGTAAGAGGGCTGGATGTAGGCATAGGCGCTAATGCTATTTACCCCATTATTGGCAGTCAAAGCTATGGTTGGCAGTTTGTGGGAAGCGACATCGATGCGGTATCGGTAAAATCGGCGAAATCTATTGCTAACAAAAACCCAAAGCTTACCCCTTTATTGTCGGTTCGAAAGCAGTCGAATAAAGCGAAAATCTTTGAAGGTATTATTCAGCCTAACGAGCACTTCACTTTTACTATGTGTAATCCGCCGTTTCATAAATCTGCCGAAGCGGCAGCGCTGGGAAGCGAGCGCAAGGCCATTGGCCTTAAGGGAAATAAGCACAAGCGAAGTGGTAAAAAGCCTCGTGCTGATATTAACGCTCATGCCAATGCTAGTACATACGCGAAGACCTTTGCTAAAGCGAAGCCCGATACCAGTAACATAAAGCTAAACTTTGCAGGAACTGGCAACGAATTGTGGTGCGAAGGAGGCGAACTTGCCTTCATTCAGCGTATGATTATTGAAAGTGTGGCCTATAAAAACCAAGTAGATTGGTTCACCTGCTTAGTGTCAAAAAGCGAGCACTTAAAGCCCATTGAAACCAGTATAAATTACTACGGTGCAAAGAAATTTTTAAAAGTAGATATGGGGCAAGGCCACAAACAAAGCCGCTTTGTGGCGTGGACGTTTAGTGAATAAACGCATTGATTAATGGGGACAGAGTCTGAGGGATCCCCACGAATTTAATTTCATGTGCCTCTGGCCCAGGCCTAGTCTACTAAGGAGCAGTACTACTTTAGTGCGGCTCTCCATTGTTTGCAGTAAAACGTAACTGGCACGCGTTAGCGCTGATCCTAAGATAGTGGAACGATAACACGCTTTGGGTCTCAGTATTCGTTTGGAAACGACGATATTTATTTGAGACTACTAGCACGATTCCAAGAAATATAGCGGCTAGAGGAGCTATCATTGTCAGTAGTGTAAGATATTGTTTGTAAGTATTTTATTTTTCGTAGCCAAGCCGAACCTTGTGCTTTTTATATCCTTGAAGCCCCCTGTAATCTGCATAAGTTACCGATAGATAGTGACAACCTGTTCAGATAAATGACGATGAGAAGCAAGTGATGTGGCTAACAGCGACGGTACTCTCGATCCTTGGGGATGTATTTTCGAGCGTTTTGATGCTGGCGTGTTCCACTGTAGGGCCATAACCTCCCTAAACCGAGGCGATTAAAATCCTGCATCGGTAACGATAATAGGCCGACAATGTGAGGGTATTATGGCGTGTGAAGTCTTTAAAATACCTTATGTGTTGCAGCTTTCTCTTTGCGCTTGTTGCAGTGAACTAGCTTCGAATCTGCGCATGACAGCGTAAAGCGTGCCAAAAAAGAAAAGTGGTTTACGTGTTTGATTTAAAATTGAACATTTGAAAGTGATTAAAAACGATTTTAATTGTTATCATTCTCTGTCTTTACGAATAAGGATAATGGACATGGGAGAGAACTTTAGCCACTTGTTTTCTCTGAACTATCTGACTTTCATCTGTCTTTTCTACTAAGACGTCGCGTGAGTGGAACACACACTCCAACGCCGTCAGCAATTAGTGTTTCTCTTCTCATTACGAAAGCGAGCCGTGCGCTGCTTAAAAAAACACCCGCAGCCCGCTTTTAATCTAAATTTTCGTGCCAATCGAACTTCGAAAAGTGTTAATCACTTCTCTGGGATTACGAGACTATAGTATTATTTCATTTTAAATTTAGTAAATCGTTTACCATAAATATTCTTTTATTAATCAGTGTTTTATTTTTATTTGTTTATATTTTATGGTTTATTTATGGTAAACGTTTACCATGCTATGTTATAAATATGTTATCCGTTGGTGGGGTGCTGTTTTTGCACTGAACATTATTTATAAATTTAAGGGTTGCTATGAAGCCATTTTTTAAACTGAGTGTAACTGCGTTCGCCATCGCTCAGTGTTTTCATGTTCCGACGTTATTTGCACAAGAGTTAGAAAATGAGAATCAAAAAGCGTCGATACCTGAAAATACAGAAGTGATTGAAGTTCGCGGTTTTGGCAGCACACTAACCCGCTCTCTTCAACACAAAAAATTAGCCGACAGTACAGTTGAGATTATCTCTACTGACGACTTGGGGCAGCTTCCGGATGTCACAATAACTGACGCGTTAGCTCGCTTGCCAGGAATTGCGGCAGATCGAGATCGTGGAAATGCGAGCCAAATTTCAATTCGAGGAATGGGGCCTCGACTTAATTTAGCCACAATGAATGGGCGCGAAATCGTTAGTGGTGAACCTAGTAGAAGTGTTCGATATGAGCAATTTCCAGCTGAGCTGATTACCTCGGTTGAGGTATTTAAAAGCCCGCTTGCAAGTAACATTGAAGGTGGAATTTCTGGATTAGTCGACATGAAATTTGTTAAGCCTCTAGATAGAGACGAGCGAGCGGTCAACGTAAGTGGACACATTATGGATTATCCTCTTGCAGACGATATTGAAACCGCTGACTCTAGAGGGTATCGGGCCAATTTTAGTTATATTGAGCCTCTCTCTGACTCCCTCGGTTTTGCATTTGGGATCGCATATCAAGATCAGCCCTCTTTGCAGAAAGATGTAACCTCATGGGAATATAACAATGACGCTTCGGCACAAGGTGACGTTGACGGGAATGGCATTACAGAATCGGTACCTTGGGGCGGACAAATCGCTACAAAAGGAGGAGAAAATGAACGTGTTGGGGCAATGACAGTGCTTCAATGGTTGCCTACCGATACTCTTGAAGTGAAATACGATTTGTTTTACTCAAAATTTGAAATCGAAGAGCGGGAGGATCAACTTTGGTTCGATGGCTGGGGTAATTGGGGAGGGCTCAATAACTGGAATATTGCTAACGCTAGTAACCCACCGCAAATTATTACGAAAGACGATGGCAGCGAACAAGTTGTAGCAGGGGGAATGTTATGGGGCGGAAGTCATACAGCGAATAATTCCACATGGTTTCAAGAGAATGAACTCATTAGCTCTGGCTTAAATATAGAGTGGTTGGGTGACAAATGGAAAGTTAATGCAGATTTTGGGTTTTCTGAGGCTTCAATAACGTCGCGCTGGGTTAATATGCAGTCGTGGTTTTGGATCCCTGAAGCGGACAGCGAAGGAATGAATTACAGCTGGGACACTACTGGAGAAAAGCTTGCTATTGATACAGCGTACGATATTGGTAACGTTGACGATTATGGGCTCAGTAGTATGCAAGTGGACAATGATCGCGAACTAAAGGATGAAATGTTTACTGCAAAAGTAGATCTTTCTAGGGAAGTTGAATGGGGGCTAGTAGAAGATGTTAGCTTTGGTATTAGGTTCAGTGATCGTGAAAAAGATAACGACGTTGTAAGCTGGGACCAATCGGTTACAGACACCTCCGCAGCCGTTGATGCGCATACCTACTCGCTAGGCAGTGCCTACGATGTGCCCGCCATTTATAGTATTCGGAATTGGCGAGAGGTTGCGAACACAGCATTTGGTGGTATCGATAACCGTTCCGACCATACTAAAGAAAATGGCGACTACCTTAACTCTTGGAATGTTGAGGAATCTAGCTTTGCAGCTTATGTGATGTTTGATCTAATAGGGACATTGGCAGGCGTTGATTACACTGGAAACGTGGGCGTGCGTTATGTCACTACTGATTCAACATCGTCTGGCTATCAAACCACTATCGATGGTGGGTTGTCGCCACTATCGGTCGACCACAGCTACAGCGAAGTGTTGCCGTCACTAAACTTGAGATTCAGTGTGACTGAGGCATCACAAATTCGTGTCGGACTAGCGCGAACTATGGCACGTGCGCCCCTTATAGAAATGCGAACGGGATATAGCTTTAGTACTGATGGTACAGTAAATACAGCCTCTGGCGGAAATCCCGAGCTAGACCCTTTTATTGCAAATCAACTCGATCTTGGTTACGAGTATTTCTTTGCTGACGATGCAGCATTGACTCTGTCACTTTTTTATAAAGACTTACAGAGCCATATCGGGACGCAAACTGAGGTAGTGAATTTTGATGGTGTTGATTACCAATTTTCTCGGCCCGTAAATGGTGAAGGCGGCTCGATTCGAGGATTTGAGGTTATGTATCAACAGGCATTCTCTATGCTGTCAGCTCCTTTTGATGGCTTAGGTATCTATACGAACTACAGCTATACCGATAGCAATGTAAACGAATTTGAGCCTGAGGCCACCCCACTTTCATTAGGTGGACTTTCAGAGAAAGTGGGAAGTCTAACACTCTGGTATTACAAAAAAGGGGTTGATGCAAAAATTTCCTACAACTATCGAAGTGCTTATACCAGTGTGGGCAGCTGGGACCCTGGCGCTATCTTTACCATTGATGATGAAGCTACCCTTGACGCTAGTATTTCTTATGAATTTACCAGTAACTTTAAGGTTATGTTGCAAGGGCAAAATCTGACTAACGAAGCCTCGCAGTCTTATTTTGATAATGACGTTTCGCGTCCTAGACAATATGCCGAGTGGGGTAGACGCTATTTATTAGGCTTTCAATACGCGATGTAAATCACTGTGTAGGTCGCCTTTTGCGACCATTTTCTCCGGCCACCTATGTGGCCGGTTTTTTGTCCGCGCTATCCACTGTCATAGTGCTTTTTATCGTCTCTTAACCTGAGGTCCATTTTGTGCAGAAATATGCATCTTTTTTGCTCTTGTTTTCTCTTTCATTGCTAATTGGGTGCTCGCCCAAGCCACAATTGACAAACGTGAGCGACGTAACGTTGCCTCAAACATCGATAGCGCACGTAGAGTCTTTTAATAAAGGTTGGATGTTTAGACGGTCGACTCGTCAAGCTGAATCCATTAATGATGATACTGTGTGGCAGAAGGTAGATTTACCTCATACGCCTAAACTAGAGCCTGAAATCGTCAACAGTCAATGGCAAGGAATAGCACGGTATCAAAAGTCCTTTAATGTCCCAAAAAGCTGGGAAAATAAAGTGGTGTTAGTTCGCTTTGAAGCAGCAATGAATGTAGCTGATATATGGGTTAATGACAAAAAGGTCGGGCACCACAAAGGGGGCTATCTTCCTTTCACATTAGACATTACCGATGTGCTCCAAAAAGGAGCGAATATGATAAGTGTGCATCTAGATAATCGAGACAACGAAATTACTGGGCCGAAGCCTTTAAAGTTACTGGATTTCAACACTTACGGTGGAATTTATCGAGGAGTAAGCTTATTGATAAAAGATAAGTTAATGATTACCGACGAGATGTTAGCTAACGAGGTTGCAGGGGGAGGTGTTTTTGTGACATACCCGACGGTAAGTAAAGCTATGTCCACAGTTAATGTTAAATCTCATATACAAAACCAATACAGCCAAGCGCAACGTGTTCGTATCGAACAAGTGTTAGTAGATAACCATCACATCGTTGCGAAAGGCGCAAGAAGCTGGGTTATCGACGGTAACACGCAAGAGTATGCATCGGTGGATTTTGATGTTATAGAACCTTCCTTATGGAGCCCCAAATCGCCTCACCTTTATCAGCTTAAAACTCGTCTTTATAGAGAGGATATACTGGTGGAGGAGCAGAGTAGAAAAATTGGGATTAGAGAGTTTAGCTTCTCTGAAAACCATGAATTGCTCATCAACGGTGAAAAAGTGTTTCTCAGGGGGGTTAACCGTCATCAGGAATATCCTCATGTTGGTTATGCCATATCGGAGCAGGCGGACTATCGAGATGCGGTAAAAATAAAATCTGCAGGTTTCGATTATGTTCGTCTATCCCATTACCCGCACTCAACTGCTTTTATGGAGGCTGCAGATGAGCTGGGCCTAGTAATTTTAGATGCCGTTCTTGGCTGGCAATACTACAATGATGAACCAGCCTTTCGACAGCACATAGTCAACAGTTGTGCTGACCTTATTCGAAGAGATAGAAACCATGCAAG
Organism: Alteromonas sp. KS69; assembly: GCF_003989595.1. Lineage (NCBI taxonomy): Bacteria > Pseudomonadati > Pseudomonadota > Gammaproteobacteria > Alteromonadales > Alteromonadaceae > Alteromonas > Alteromonas sp. KS69. The sequence continues at coordinate 127,552 of NZ_PYHU01000003.1, forward strand.
CGTACTAGCATGGGAATGCTCGTTGAATGAATCTGCTATGCCACAGGATTTTGTTGCTGAACTAAATAACACAGTAAAACAAGAGTTTCCGGGCGCTTTTTCAGCTGGATGGATGAAGGGATACGATATTTATCTACAAGCGCGGCAGCATAGGCTTCAGCACTATGAAGCGCCGTCTCAGCCCTATGTAGTATCTGAATACGGAGACTGGGAATATTACGCCCAAAATGCAGGACTCAATCAAGATAGTTGGTCTGGGCTGAAAAACCAAGATCGCACTAGTAGACAACTACTAAATAGCGGTGAAAAGCGCTTACTTCAGCAAGCATTAAATATTCAAGAGGCGCATAACGATAACTTAAATGTACCGGCCTTTGCTGACGGTTATTGGGTAATGTTTGACTATAATCGAGGTTATGCGGACAACATCGAAGCTTCAGGCATCATGAGTCTGTACCGCCAGCCAAAATATAGCTATTACTTCTTTGCTAGTCAACGAGATGCAGACGAAGTAAGTGGCCGATTTCAAAGTGGGCCGATGGTGTATATCGCAAGTGAGTGGACCGCTGCTTCATCTACCAATATTCGTGTATTCAGCAACGCAGACAAAGTTGCCTTGTACTTAAATGATACGCTTATTAGTAAGCAAAGTACCAGTAAGGGAAAGTACTCTACCCACCTTCGTCACCCACCATTTGAATTTCAGGTAGACGCATTTCAAGCAGGCACTCTTCGCGCCGAAGCTTTTATAAATGGGGTCCGGGTAGCCATTCATGAAGTTACCACTCCAGATGTTCCTTATTCACTTAACCTTACCACTGATATTAGTGGCGTCGCGCCAGAGGTAGGCGTGAAAGATATCATATTTGTCTACGCTCAAGTGCTCGACAAGCATGGGAATGTGGTGCCAATCAATGGTTTACCTCTATCCGTCACTTTAAGTGGCGACATTAAACTATTAAATCAGTCCACGGTTTTAACATCAAAGGGGCAAGGTGCATTACTCATTCAAGTTGGGGACTCACTCAAAAATGCGCAAATAAGCGTGTCAGCTTCAGGTCTAAGAGATGCCATTTGGCGTTAGATTAATCATTGAGAGTTTCGGAATATTTTCATCATGAAATATAGTGAATTTTGCTTAAGTTATTTTAAAGAAAACCGTATCAACGAGGATGTTCAATGTTGTTAGCATCAATAGATATCGCTGTTGTCGTTTCTTATGTCGTAGCCTTATTAGGCTTAGCTTGGTGGGTCTCTCGGGAAAAACCGGGGCATGATAAAAATACACAAGATTATTTTTTGGCCAGTAAAAGTTTGCCGTGGTGGGCAATTGGAGCTTCTTTGGTAGCTTCGAATATCTCTGCTGAGCAAATTATTGGTATGTCGGGCTCGGGTTACGCCATTGGTTTGGCTATCGCATCCTATGAATGGATGGCGGCGATTACTTTGATAATTGTAGGTGCGTGGTTATTGCCAGTATTTCTTAAGCGTGAAATTTACACCATGCCACAATTTTTACAACAACGTTACGACAGTCGTGTTCGAGTAACGATGGCCCTGTTCTGGTTGGGGGTGTATATTTTTGTAAACCTCACCGCTGTTCTCTGGCTTGGAGCGCTAGCAATAAGCACTTTAACTAGTTTAAGTATTACGGTTAGTCTAGTCCTTTTGGCCATATTGTCTCTAGCCTATTCTTTATATGGTGGTTTGAAAGCAGTAGCTCTAACTGACATTATTCAAGTAGTGTTATTGGTGTTGGGTGGATTGTTTCTTTCTTATATTTCGCTTGAGCAATTGGGGCAGGGCAATGGCGCCTTTGCCGGTTTTGAACATCTGACACAAGCGCTACCTGAAAAATTTGATATGATCCTCACACCCGATAATCCGCACTATGCAAGCTTGCCAGGTATTTCTGTATTGCTTGGCGGGTTATGGGTTATAAATCTGTCTTATTGGGGTTTTAATCAATACATTATTCAACGTGCTTTGGCAGCAAAAAACTTAACAGAGGCGAGAAAAGGCATTGCGTTTGCAGCATTTTTAAAGCTGTTGATGCCCGTTATCGTTGTGCTACCGGGGATTGCAGCAGTACTTCTTCTTCCTCCGCTAGAGAGATCCGATCAGGCATATCCTCAGTTAATGGCGCTAATGCCTGTTGGGTTAAGAGGGCTGATCTTCGCTGCTTTATTAGCTGCGATATTATCTAGTCTTGCATCTATGACCAATAGTATATCGACTATATTTACTATGGATCTTTATGCCCCGTTGTATCCTCGAAAGTCGCAGCATCATTATGTGAAAATAGGACGCTCAACAAGCGTTAGTGCAATTGTTATAGCGCTATTCACGGCTAGGCCTTTATTGGGTAACGCGGAACAAGCTTTCCAATACATTCAAGAGTTTACAGGTTTTTTTACACCTGGCATTGTTGTGCTGTTCTTACTTGGCCTATTTTGGAAAAAAGCAACTGCAAATGGCGCATTATCGGCCGCGATAAGTTCTGCTGTACTCTCGCTTTTAGCTAAACTTTGGCTCCCGCATGTGCCATTCATGGACCGTGTAGGTTACGTATTTATTGTGTGTTTAACGATCGCGGTTGTTGTGTCGTTAGTTCAGGGCGAAGGCCGAGACCATCCTGGGGCCGTTAAATTAAACGATATCGAATTCAATGCGGCAAAGAGTTATAAATTGAGTGCTGCAGTTATCTCTCTCATCCTTATTTGTTTCTACGCAACGTGGTGGTAAAAATGAAAAAACAACAACGTTTAGTGTTGGTCGGTATTTGTTTATCTATTTTTAGTTTGATGAGTTCGAAGGTTGGGGCCACCGACCGAAGCGCGTCAGTGGTAAATGGTGAATTACAATGGAGCAATGGTGAATCAGTCCACCTTTTTGGGGTGAATTATAGTCTTCCATTCGCCTTTGGCTACCGTGCGGCTAAACAGCTTGGTATCGATCACAAAGCGGCCATCGATATGGATGTAGATCATATTGCTAGGCTAAAGCTAGATGCTTATCGTGTGCATGTGTGGGATAGGTTAATAAGTGATAAACAAGGTAACATAATAAATAACGAGCATTTGGCATTATTTGATTATTTGATGATGCGCTTGGCTGAAGAAAACATTACCGCCATAATCACACCGGTTGCATGGTGGGGGTCTGGCTACCCCGCTCCCGACCCCCTCGAGCCTGGTTTTTCAGCAGACTATTCTAAAGCACAAATGAATCAGGAACCTAGTGCAATAGCTGCTACAAAAAATTATTTGAAACAGTTGCTTACACACAAAAATCGTTATACGGGGCAGCAGTTGTTTAACGATCCCAATATTATCGCTTTTGAACTTTTTAATGAGCCAAAACACACAGCCTCAGCTAGTGAAAGTATTCGCTATGTTGAATCTTTACTCAGCACGGTACGCACCTTAGGAGGTGATAAACCACTATTTTACAATATTAGTGAACAAGGGAATGATCAAGAGTATGCCAAGGCGCTATGTAAAAGTTCGGTAGATGGTATTGCTTACCAGTGGTATCCCACTGGCTTAGTTAAAAATAGTACTCTAAATGGGAATATGCTGCCTGCGGTCTCGCACTATACTAATCCTTTTTCGTCCATTACAGAGTGCGATAACAAAGCGAAAATGATATATGAATTTGACGCCGCTGACATCACTCAAAGTGTAATGTATCCGGCCATGGCGCGAAGTTTTCGTGAAGCTGGCTTTCAGTGGGCTACGCAGTTCGCTTACGACCCTGCGGTTATTGCTCATACCAACGCAGAATACAATACACACTACTTAAATTTGCTTTATACACCAGAAAAAGCCATTAGCATGTTAATTGCCGGAGAAGTTTTCAGACAATTACCTCTTAATTATCAGTCTCGAGAGTATCCAGCAAGCAATGTGTTTGGTGATACACAATTAGATTATCAACAAAATGCGAGTATTTTCAATGATGAAACCCAATATTATTATACTCGCACGACGACTATACCAGTAAAAAAGCCAACTACGCTCGAACATATTGCGGGCGTTGGCAGTTCAAGCTTAGTTAGCTACGCGGGCACAGGAGCTTACTTCCTAGATAAAATTGAGAACGGAATTTGGCGCCTTGAGGTATATCCAGATGTACTTGCGTTATCGGACCCACATCAGTCTTCTAGTCTTCGACGAGAAGTAGCACGATTGTATGTAAATACACATAAAATGTCAGTTAATGTGAACAATTTAGGGGAGCAATTTTTTGTGACTCAAGTCGACGAAATGTCGTTAGGTAACCAGAAAAAGAAAAGGCAGCGAGCAAGCAATCACACTTTTGAGGTGGGGCCGGGTGTCTATTTACTGACGAAAAAAGAAGAAGGGTCAGTTGGCAATGTCGATAAACGCTATCTTTTGCCAAGTATACACGTGCGTGAATTGGCGTTGGTGCACCAACCACAACGCCAACGAAACGTCTCAGATAAGATAACTTTTGAAGTGACGCTAGCGGGTAATAGTGCTAATGATAAGGTGTCGCTGGCTATCAGGTACCAAGGTCATCGGGATTTTACATTGCTTCCCATGCAGAAAACCGATAGTGCTCAGCATTATAGCGTATCACTACCCAAGGAAAATTCATGGCAACAACCGGGTGTTCTTGAATACGGATTTGTTGTGACACAAAAAGATCAAACATTCACTTGGCCAGGTAATAAAAAGGGACATCCTAATGATTGGGATTTTGTGGCCAATACATATTACTCTACACTATTAACGCCATCAGGTAGCCCCATCAATTTATTGAATACGGGCGAAGATCGCCAAGCAATATTTACTCCTAAGTACCCAAAGGCATGGCCAGCGTCTTCTGCAATAGAAGATGGCGCCACGATCACGCTAAGTTACTTTGATGAGGATAAAAGCACCCCAGGTGCATTGCTGCGCACTACGCTGGCGAACAACAATCAGCTCAAAGGACGGGATTTGGCTGGCTACAATGGACTCGTGATACGTGTACGTTCGTTAAGCGGCAACGACAGAGTAAAAATCGGATTAATTGCGCAAGACGGTTTGGCATGGGGCACCGATTTTCCGGTTAAACCAGAATGGCAAACACTAGTTATACCTATAAAACAGCTGTTACCTACTCCAGTATTGATGGCAAATGCATATCCCACTTTTATGCCATTCACGGTTGGGCCGTACAACATGCAGAATGACATAAACCTTAACGCGCTAAATGGATTGCAATTGATGATGGGAGAGCGTTTGTCAAATAAGGCGACGGAAAGGGGAATAGAGCTATTGGATGTTACGCTAGTGCAGTTATAGGAGATTAAGTAGCAGAACGGGCATGTATTTAAGTCTGTCTCATGACGTACTTTAGTGCTGGCGTTATACTGGCGCCAGCACTTTGGCGATTGAATATAGGGGAACCGTTCTACTTTGACTTATACCATAACGCTGGGAAAACAGAAATTGGCACTAGGTGCTGGTTTTTTTTCTATGACCTTTGCCAGTAATGCTGTTGTTGTGCTTGCTATCCCATTTTATCAAATGACCATGGGCGTAGACCCCTTTTTGCTAAGTTTAGCTATGGCACTTCCAATAGGGCTTGGAATTATAGCCTCACCATTTATTGGGCATTTAAGCGACCAAAGTACAAGTCGCTTTGGTCGCAGAAAGCCCTTTATCGCCGCAGGAGCTTTTGTTAGTGCCATAAGTTTTGGGGCTATGTGGATGGTTCCGCAGAGTTGGTCAAGTGACGCTCAAATAGTGTATTTTAGTGTGACTTACTTACTGTTTTATTTTGCTTCGTTGTTAGTTGCTATTCCTACCACTAGCTTAAGCTATGAAGTGAGCAAAGATCCGACACATAGAATGTCGATTATGGTAATTAATACTTATTTTATTAAAGCTGCATCTTTGCTTTATCAGTGGCTTTACCCTGTAGCGGGGCTGGCTTCTTTTAGCTCGATATTGGTGGGAATCAAATGGGTGGGGTGGAGTGTTGCTATTGTTCTAATTGGCGCGATGGCCTTGCTGCCCACGCTAGTATGTAAGGAATCTACGAAGATAGCCGCCCGCGTTTCTGATGTATCATTTTCAGTAACATGGCGGCTATTAATAGCCAATCGAGCATTGCGTTGGTTAATGGGAATTTGTTTGCTGCAACTTGGTGGCAGCGTATTTGCTGCCAGTATGGATTATTACTTGCTGGTGTACTATGTGTACGATGGAGATATAGCACAGGGTGCGGTATGGAAGGGCATACTGTCGACTGCATATGCGGTTGTTGGCTTTGCTAGTGTCCCTTTTGTAAGTCTAATTTCGCGTAAAATAGGTAAAGAAAAAAGCTTACAAATATTGTTGCTGATGAGTATTTTTGGCGGAGTCTTAAAATGGTTTCTTTTTGTACCCGGAATAGGTTGGTGGATTATTTTAGATGCCATACTCTGCAGTAGTGTTTGGACCGCGTTAACTACGATTATCCCTGTGTTGAATGCGCAGCTAAGTGACGAACATAAATCTAGTCACAGACGGCCTGCGGCTGGTATGTTTGCTGCCGCTTTCAGTTCAGTAGCTGCGCTTGCTGGTATTCTCGCTTTGGTCACCTCTGGTATCGTGCTTAATACCATTGGCTTTGATGCAAACAACGGCGCCCAGCAAACAGATTTTACCTTGCATGCTATGCGGCTAATTCTCTCGTTAGGGACCTGTATTTTTGGCATGCTATCGTTGCTATGTTTATTGAATTATAGAAGTACTAAAAATGATTAAGTTCAATGATTTATGTTTACTTTGGATGAGTGAATTTAATGGTAACTATTAAGGATGTAGCCCGAGTGGCTGGTGTTTCTACGGCCACAGTATCTAGGGTGATACACGATGGTGGGCATGTGGGAGCTGCGTGTAAGGCTCGTGTCAAAAAAGTGATAGATGAGCTTGGCTACCGGCCCAATACCAATGCGCAGGCATTAGTAAAAAGAACGACCTATACATTGGGTGTGGTTACACCAAAATTATCAATGTCGTTTTTTGGTACGTTAGCTAGTGGGGTTGAAGACTCAGCCAGAGAAAAAGGCTATAAACTCTTAATGTCTAACTCTTTGTATAAAACAGAATCTGAACTTGATGCAATTAACTCACTCAGAAATCACGATTGTCAGGGCATTATTCTTCATAGTGAATACTCAGATGAGGAAACGTTAATCAAATTGGCTAAGGATGTTCCGGGTTTAGTGTTAATTAATCGGTATATCCCTTCATTGGCGAATCGGTGTGTGTGGTTAGATAACGAAAGCGGTGCTAAAAAGGCCACTGAATATTTACTTGCATACGGACATCGTCAATTCGCAGTGGTTACCAGTATCTACCAGAATCGGGATCCTAGCACGCGGTTAGAGAGTGTTAAAAACACATTAGAAAGCTATGGTTTAACCCTTCCCAAAAAAGCGGTCGCGGAATCTACGGCGAACATTGACGGGGGCGAATTGGCGATAAAAGAACTTCTTGCTAAAGGGGTAAAATTTACTGCAGTTGTTGCTTACAATGATTTGATGGCGATTGGTGCTATTCACGCTTTATTTGATGCTGGTTTACGCGTACCAGAAGATGTTTCTGTCATTGGTTTTGATGATTTACCTGCAGCACGCTCGTGTCGGCCAAGACTAACGACCATGCATTACCCTATAGAGGAGATGGCTGCATACGCCGCAAAGCTTGCCATCTCATTGAGCGATCCCGCTAATTCACCTGGAAGCAAAACTCATTTATTTATCCCTGAGTTAGTAGAAAGAGACTCAGTCTCCCAGATGGGAGGAACGAATAAATAACGTTGATTGTTATGGCGTAAACATTAGCAAAAATTTAGCTCCCCAATTGAGAGGCGAGTATTAAGTATAAAATGGGTCCTCACGCATTATTTAGAACCGATGTATGCTCAATACACATTCCGTGTGGGAGCAGCACAACTGCTATCGTTATGGGTACTTAGCTCTAAAGTGTCTTGTTTCATCATCCTAGTATGGCGCAGTGGCAGTGTGCAGGATCTATTGACCATGTACGCCAGAGCATTCAGCGCGTATACCCTTTATCGGTTATTGTCGAAATCAGAAGGGAACATGATAAATTTTACTTTGTCGTTCATCTGCTTGCGTACAATCGATTATTAATGAGGTCTCTGGCGCGTTTTTAACTTCCTTTTCTAGGTGGTAATTTCACCCCTGAGTTCGCATTGCTTTATAGTTTTCGGATTCGTTTAATTTCAGCTGCATCTATACCAAGGGACTCCAAAAACTTTTGCTGCCATTTCAGTATCTCGATCTTATTACCCATTTCGTGGATGTGATGCTTCAAAAAATGGTACTGAGATTGTACTTCCTTTCGGTGTAGTAAATTCAGAATTTGCGCTACCGGCATTCCGGAAGAACGGTAAGCTAAAATTGTGCATGGTCGTTCCTCCTCGCTTATTCCATACCATCAGTAACTGTTAGCTGTGCGGGTTTGGGCAAAAGAAGGCCTTCGCGCTCGTAATAGAGTAGCGTTGCTCGTGAGATACTATATTTTCTAGCGAGTTGAGTTACTGTAAGCATATATTTTTACCTGAACTTACTATCCGAAGCGCTATCTTCATTTGCAGTTAATAGCCCGTTGTCAGATGAACCTTTTAGCCTTGTTAAAGGTTAGGAAAGCAATGAAAATAAAGTTTGCGATAGAAAGGTTGGTGAGGAAGCATTCGTGTTGATTAAAGATGATGTAGAGCTAAAAGCTTCTATAACCGAGCTTTTAGGCGCATTGTAAGTCGTTCATAAAAACATGCGCTGCACGGTTTATTTCTCAAGTCGGAAAAAGTAACCCATTATATTTTAAGGAGAGCTCAATTGTTTATCAAACTGGTTCGAAATCTCGTACTTCTTAGCTCAACATTGCTCTTTTGTTCTATTTCTACTGCTGATTCTAAAATAGAGCGAAAAATGTATAACCCGTGGGAGGCAGAAATTGGTTACTCCCAAGTTGTTATTGCAGGTAACAACGTTTACTTATCTGGTATCGCAAGTGATAAAGCTACGCTGGAAGAGCAAGTTAGAGAAATCTATACCCTTATACAAAATACCCTTAAAGATAATAACCTAGGCATGGAAAGTATCGTAAAACAGGTAATTTATACCACTGATATTGAAGCGTTCAAAAAGCTGGGCAAGGTGCGAAAAGAAAAATTTAGAGAGGGCCAGTATCCAAGCTCTACGCTAGTAGAGGTACAAAGGCTATATAGCCCAAACCACCTGGTTGAGATAGAGGTGGTTGCATTTAAAGAGTTGACGTATCAGGGGATTAATTTAGTCATTGATTGAATTGTGAGAATGTAACAAAAAAGAATGGTACGGCTCTACAAAGCAACTTAACACCTCAAATGGAGTAGCGATATGAAACGGATATTCATTGTTCTGATACTGATGTTTACCCAACACGTTAATGCTGACGCTGTAAGAGAAATAGAAGAAAGAGACGTTTTCTCTAAAGTGTTAAACGAGCAGCTTTCGCTGTTTATTCAGCTTCCCCTTTATTACCACAAGAATGCTGACTATGCCTATCCAGTGCTGTATCTATTAGATGCGCCTGTAGGTATCACATTGAATTCCGGTATTCTCGACCCCTTAATTGGTTACAATAATGCGCCTCAAATGATTATTGTTGGGGTGTCTACAAATGATAGAGACAGAGATTTTACCCCCACCAACGACCGCAAATATGCAGAAAATAGTGGTGGCGCAGGTGCATATCTGAAATTTATTGAAGCGGAAGTTATTCCCTACGTAGATGCTAATTTTAGAACCGAAGATTACAGAATATTTTCTGGGCACTCTTTCGGCGGCCTGCTAGTGGCCCACGCATTTTATTCAGCACCAGACCTTTTTGACGCCTATTTTGCATTTAGTCCTAGTTTGTTTTGGGATGAGAAGTTAGTGGCTAAATCCCTAGTATCATTCACCGCTAAACAACAAAGTAATCACAGTGTGCTTTACCTGAATATTGGGAATGAAGGGAATGCGGAAGTTAAATCTCCAGAGGGTAAAGCAATGCTAGAAGGTATTAAGTTTATTGATAGCGCCTTAAGCCAACACACACCTAAAGGTCTTCGCTATAAAAGTGATTACTTTTCACAAGAGCCCCACCAAGTAACCCAAATTATTGGTACCTATCACGCTTTTAGGCACCTCTACCCATCATGGGATGTGCCTTATGAAGCTTATTTATCTGGATACAATGCAGTTGCTGCTCACTTTGCATCATTAAGCGACATGTATGGTTATCATATGGAGGCTAAAGACTGGCAACTATCTGATGCAGCGCTATACGAACTGCACGAGCGTAATAACCCTAATGAAGCCATCAAATATTTACACGCGCTGTTAGAACAACACCCTGGAGATATTGAATATATGGCTACGCTCGCATTGGCCTATGAAAAGAGTGGCGCCCTGCCAGAAGCTTTAAATACGCTTAATGAAATAAACGGGCTGATAGGTGAAGAAGACGAAATGTACACCGACATCGCTGTAAGAATTAGCAGAATTTCTAAGTTACTGAGTGCAAGTTAAAAAGATAAGAGCTGCAGTGGAGAAGCATTATTTGTCGGCATGTTGGCAGCCTACAAGTGGAAGAATAGATTCTTACTTTCGGAATTAGAGCCATAAATAGTAGAGGCAGAGTATATTAGTAACCAGTAAAGTACTCTGCCCCCATTTCGATTTACTCGCCCACTATATCTGTGGTTTCCAGCGCTACATCAATACTATTCGCTACCCCAGGGTAAGCTGATGATAAAGTGCTTCCATTTTCATTGGTTAAATCGCGGATATTTTTCTGAACGGTAATGATAGAAAATAAGCTAAGTATAAATGCCATACCGTAAAATCCTTTTTCACTTAGAAACATGTCGGCATTAAAAAGACCTATACCCAGCAGGGCAACTGCACTAAAAAAAGCTGCCCAACACATACCAACGAAAACAGTGGTAGTTGGTAGGCCTTCTTGTTTATCTCTTACCGTCTTTTGTAAGGTTACAGCTGAAAACATGGCTAAAATGAATATAGCTAAATAATAGCCTTTTCATTAAGTAGAATGTTGGCGTTCCTCAATCACAAGCTTGTCGCAATAAGTCTCTAGCTTGTAGGTGGTCTACCGCAAAACGGCTTACTGAAGATATTCTGATTTTACAAGCAATTACACGGAAGGTTAGTTTCCAAAAAATACTGAAGCAAATATACGAACATTAATTGTATTAGTAAATACTAAAGCTCGAATCTGCCTAATAGTGTTTGATGCAGCCTCTAGGGGGTGGTACCTAAGGGCTAGTACCTAGAGAGTAATAAATAGAAACTAAAAAATAGAGAATAATAAATTTTGCCATTTCGCAGTAACGCTTTCATTAATAGATGTAAATCTTTAGTAAATAGAATTCGCTCAACATTTTTCAGTATAATATTTGAACATGACTGTGTACTAAGGAGCGTGAAATGAAGCATTTAACTTTGTGTGTTTTGTTATTAAGTAGCGGTTTATTTAGCCATCATGTGTTTGCGTGTTCATTTAATTGTGTAACCGCAGAGCGATCGGGGAATACGTTAACCGTGACAGGGTATAACGCCGACGGGGAGGCGATATATGTTGAAACCGTATCACTTGAAGAAACACTAAGTCCTAACATCACGGAGCTTCCAGCAACTGAGAACCCCGTCACTGCAGTGCCTACTGGCACTGATATATCAACGACCACCACGTCTTTGGCGGATGGAGGAAGTGTGTTAACCACTGTGAGTACTTTTACCACTATCAAGAGTTTTGTGATTGTTACTAGTACTGAGGTTTATGATTTAAATGGGGAGTTGACGTTTGTTGATACAGACACAAAAACATACGAAAGATTTAAAATAGAAGAACAAATAACCGAACGTAAAAAGGGCATCATTTGATGCCCTTTAGTATTTATACCGGTTTTCCTATCTACTAAAGCTAAAGCTAAAGCTAAAGCTAAAGCTAAAGCTAAAGCTAAAGCTAAAGACTAAAAGCGATAAGTAGCCGATACGCCAACAGTTCTAGGATCGACAACTGCGGCATAACCGCTAGGATAACGTGTGCTAACAGGCTCTTGCGAAACTAATGCGGTTTCATCGAACGCGTTATCTAAATACGCAGTAAGCAGCCAGTTGTCAGAGGTATAGTTAGCGGTGAAGCGGGCTATTGTATAATCGCCGGCAACCCGTTCTGCGGTATTGGTGAAGTCGCCAAAGTATTCGCCAATGTAACGAACAGAGCCGCCAACGCTGATGGCATCTGTCACCCAATATTTGGCACCTACATTAGCGTTAAAGCTTGGGGCTGAGTTTAATTCATTGCCCTGCGCATCGGTGTAATCCGCACCGGCATCCTTAATCTCTGATTGAAGAAACCCCATTCCAGCGTTCACTTCTATGCTATCTGTTACGTTGGCATGTACTTCTAACTCAGCGCCGTATGTCGCCACACTTGGCATATTGGTAATGAAGCGTGTAGAGCTTAGTGCTTGAAAGCCATCGTAGTCGTTGTAGAAAATGTTGGCACTAACAAAACCCGCGCCATTTTCAAACTGTGTGCGGCTGCTTAGCTCGAACGTATTTACCTTCTCTTCTTCATAGTAATAGTACTCTTGCGCGGTAAAGTTCAGCGCACCGCCGCCTGCGTTGTATCCTTTACGCGCACTAAACGCTAACGTGGTTTGTGGTGTAAATGCATATTGAATAACGAATTTCGGCAAAAATATGTTGGTATCATCATCCAGTTCAGAATCTATGGGTTCATAAACAAAATGTCTGAACTGACTCTCACGTTCTACCCGTACACCGGCAATAATGTTAAGTTTGTCAGAAAGCGCAAACGTGGTTTCACCATACACTGCGATAGATTCGCTTTCATCGCTACCGTAGTAGGGGTAAGCGCCTGTGCTTAAAATATCTTGCTCACGCTCGAAATAATACAAACCAACAAAACCATCAATGTTGTTACTCGGTAAGGCAAAGTTAATTTTTGCATCTACCGTTACATTGGTTTCATCAAAAATTAGGGTTTGCTCAGCATCGTCAGAGGCTTCGTAAGAATCAAAGCCCCACTTGTAATCCATGAATGAAATGAGCAGGTCTAAAGATACATTGTCAGAAATCACGTACTGGGTATTCAACGCAGTTGTCGAAGATTCTGTGCTGATATCGCGAAAATAAATACGGTTGTATTCTTCCAAATTCTCTAGCGCATAATAAACGCGGCCAGTATCGCCTTCTTCATTATTGTAGGTATGAGACAGCGTGAAAGATAAATCATCAGATGGTGTCCAAAGTAATTTACCACGTACGCGCTGGGTTTCAATTTTATCAATATCATAGTCTGGTGGGTTAGATTCATAACCCTCACCATCGGTAATAGTATCGGCATTCAAGTTTTGAACGCTCAAACGAAACGCGAGTTCATCTTCAATAAGCGGCCCTGAAATTACTCCTGCAGTATCTATGTATTGGTCGTTATTTCTATAACCTACACGCGCTGCACCTTCCCATTCTTGGCTAGGATCGTTAGTTTTAATATAGACTGCGCCACCAATGCTGTTGCGCCCATTACTGGTAGATTGCGGGCCGCGGTATACTTCAATTTGTTGTAAATCCCACATGCCAGAGTCGCCGGTTAAATCAGCCACAAAAGGTTGTGATACACCATCAATTAACGTCATCACCCGGCCATTTGCGCCGCCAGATATAGAATTAAATCCACCCGCTGCACCATTGCCTGACACACCTCGAATATCAGGTAAAGAGCCTGTTTGAACCACGACATTTGCAATATCAGATATGGCATCAGACACCGATTTATATTGGGTGTTATTAATAGCCTCTTCATTAAAAACGGAAATCGATGTAGTTGAGTCTTTTAATGAGCGATTCGCTTTTTCACCAATAACCACAATCTTTTCAATATCAGTAATATCTCTATCTGGGGTTTGTATCTCTTGTGCATGCACGCCGCTTATGGCAGAGGAAATGGCGAGTGCTAGCAAAGATGTACTTGGTAACAGCCTTGTTGATAGCCGTGTGGATTTTCTATTTGATACGTTTTCTGTTGAGCAGAAAGTCATAGTAATTTTCCTTTAAGTCAGTGTAAATGAGTAATGTGGCAACCTTCAAAGGTGCTCTTATTCTTAAGGTCTTGGTGCAAAAGTGCGGTTTACAGTGGGTAAGTTGCGCCAACGGCTAGCGCAAAGACCTACAAGGTGAAAATACTCATCTCATTTGCAATTTTCCTAAGTATCTTGTTATCTGGTTAAGCCCACACCGAGTCGATAGGAATAGCCGAACGGCGGTTTTGTAAATGACGGGCGGTAAATAGAAGTGTGAGCAATATGATTGCTGACACTAAGCAAACCCCAATATCAATGCTTGCAGATAAACTACTGCTGCTGAAATAAAGGGTAATGCCAATAGTGGCAAGGAGCAGCAAGCTCGATAGGTAGAGTGAATCGATAGCGGCTTTTATTGGCGTCACAACGAAGCTGTAAAGTACAGGCGTGAAAAAACCGATGTAATAAGCGATAAGCTGATAAGTACGAATATTGGGGTTATCGATTGAGAACACTTTCGCTGCTAGCAATGACAATACAATACCTACAACCGCACCGGCACACACGCCAATGGTAAGCCGTGCCATAATACGAACTGAGCGTCTTTGCTCTGCCGGAGCTTTATTCTGAATTTGTTTTTTGCGCCTGGATTCAACCCAAACCACATTGCCCGTTAGAAATAACAGTGCGCCGCTTAAGCCCATAGCAAAGTAAACCCAGTGAATAAACGCGCCACCAAATCCGCCAAAGTGCAGGGTAAAGAAACTATTCACGACCTTGCCCGGCACACCAGAAATAGACGGTAGCATCGCGGTATAACCTGAAGAGGCAGTGTAGGGATCGGTAACCCAGAAAGCGTAATCGGGCCCACGTATTATTTCTCCTACTAACTCTCCACCTACTAGCACCCTTGCACGGGGAGTCCCTAGGCCTGCAAAGCGAAGCTCTGCAATCTCGAATTCGGGTTCAATATCGGTAATTTCTTTGGTGAGCTGGGCAATTGAAATTAGATTATCAACGCCTCGGTCCATCTCGGTAGGAGCGGGGCGGTTAAACATAGGGCTGTCTTTATAAACCCATTGTTGCATGCTGCCATATAGAATGTCGTGGTAAGCAAAGACCACGGTAGTGATGGCAATAATAATATGAAAAGGCAAAGCGGTAATGCCCAGAATATTATGAAAATCGACCCAAAATCTTTTTCCGTTCTTCTTTTTCCGTAAGCTAAATAAATCTTTAAACCATGTGGGTAGGAAAATGATTAAACCTGACACTATGGCCACAAAGTACAAAATCGATACAAATCCCATCACGAAAATGCCTAACGCATCATGATCATCGCCGCCAGGAATACCCGCGGTACGGTGTATATGATCGAGAAAATCGCCAATAGCTGAAATATGAGTTTGTTTGCTTACCAATTCCCCTGAGCTATCTAATGAAGCATGCCAAAAGGTGTGTGTATGTGTGGCTTCGTCTTCAATAGTCCAAGTAACTGGGGCATGGTTTGGCTGGGCAGAAGGAAGATAAACCGTCATCTCTCTGCTAGCGTCGGGGTGAGTCTGTAAAACGGTTTTAATTAGGCTGTCATATTGGTTTAGTTCAATAGCTGGTAGCGCATTTTTTTCGTGCATAGCCCATACGTTTAGTGGCGCCTTGAACATGGTTAACGCACCGGCCACAAAGCAAATGAATAACAGTAAGCCTGAAATAATGCCGGTCCAAATGTGTACTTGCTGATAACTTTTATAATTCTGTAATTTCATTAGTGTTACCCCAGAACCTGTAAAACGGTAAATTCAAACAGTGTAATAAGCGTCAGCAGAGCCAACGGAAGCCAAGGTTTTTTAGCAAAAAAGATAAGGCTTAACGGGGTTAACCAAAAAGGGACTATCAGCCACATTAAAAATTGGCTCTTCACATCAAGAGGTGTGTGAGAAAGAAAAAGAAAACTAATTAAACTGCTAGTGAATAGTGCAAAGGGAAAACTAATTAATGTTGCACCAGTAGTTTTTAACCACCAGTGCGCCTTAAAGGTAGTGTAACTTTCATCTCTAGTGAGCCCTGTACCGCGAGAGCGTCCAGATTTAAGAGGCGCGGTGTAACGGGTAAAGAAAGGAATGGTTCCCAACAGCAGCATACACAGCGTAATAACGGTATAGATGGCGGCAGGTAATGAAAACGTGAAGCTGAATATTGCCGTGCTTAAGATCAATAGCGCCAAGGCAATTAACAGTGTGGTATTAAATGATAGTGGCCTTTTCTTAAACCATTGTTGGTTCGGACAGCCTGCGTAAAACACTAGATTAGCCAGCAAACAGCCTAGCGTCCCCATGAGAATTGCAGCATTCACCTTTGTTGCTCCTTGCAAATACATTTATATTTTTCGTACGCTGTTTTGAACAGCATGTTTTAAAGTGGAGCTAGAATAAAGTTTAAAATCATTTAGTGCAAATGGAAATCATTTTTATTTACAAAATTTGCATTAAGTGGTGCTAAGGCAAGATAACCTCAATAATCGCGACGCTTTGTTTTCTAGTTACTTTGCAACCCGAAATAAGTATATCTGGTCTTGTTTTGGTATCTAGATATCCAACTTTTTTGTAGGTTAGTTGACTCGATTTTCAAAAATTTCAAACAGCAGGTGGCATATGGAAAATGTAAAGGTAGCTTTGGTAACAGGTGGCGCGAAAGGCATTGGCGCAAGTATTGTTGAAAAGTTAGCGGCAAATAATTTTGCCGTGGTGATTAATTATGTCAGTAGTAGCGATGCGGCAAACGAACTTGCTGATAAAATCAAAAGTAAAGGTGGGCAAGCGATTGCGGTGCAAGCTGATGTGTCGAAACCCACTCAGGCAGAAAGCTTGTTTGAAGCAGCGTTACAGGCATTTGGTAAGGTAGACGTACTGGTGAACAATGCGGGCGTGATGGCGCTTTCAACACTTAACGAAACGAGCGATGACGATTTTAATGAACAATTCGACGTTAATATGAAAGGGGTATTCAACATGCTTCGCTTAGCCTCGAAACATCTTCATCAAGGTGGCAGTATTATTAATTTATCCACCAGTGTAGTGGGGCTGAAATTAGAGCGTTACGGCGTTTATGCTGCTACAAAATCTGCGGTTGAAACCATGTCGGCTATTTTGTCGAAAGAGCTTAGAGGTAAGGATATCGCGGTAAATTGTGTAGCGCCGGGGCCTACTGAAACTGATTTGTTTACCGAGGGAAAATCCCAAGAACTCATCGATAAGCTTGCCAATATGAGCCCCATGGAAAGGCTAGGGCAGCCAGAAGATATTGCCAATGTAGTTAACTTTTTAGCCAGTGACGAAGGGCATTGGGTTAATGGGCAAGTGTTACGGGCAAATGGTGGAATTATTTAACATATCGCGATAAATATTTTAATGAAAGTAAAGTTCCTAAAACGCAATTGAAAATGATTATCATTTGAGTTAAAGTGCGGCCAAATTTTATCCGTTTATACTTTAGTGGAATATAAAAAATGTCGCGCAGCACTACCTCACTTGGAATTTTTCTTTCTGGCTTATCTGGGTTCGTTTCTCTTGGACTTAGTTCTACTAATGTTTACGCTCAATCTGCTATACCCCCACAAGCTGCAGTTCTTGCAGAGTCTAATGGACAGGCTCAAGAGGGTGAACCTGACACGGTAGAGCGTGTTGAAGTAAAAGGGCGGGCGCAGCAGTTTTATTTAGATACTAAAACCAAAATTGGTACTAAAACTGATGCCGATCTCATCGATATTCCCATGTCAGCACAAGTACTTAGTGCGCAGCTTATTGCTGACCAGGCTGCTCGTGATATTACCGACTTGTATCGCTCTATCGCTGGCGTCAGCGAGTACAGCTATTCCGGCGTGTCATTTCGCGGCTTTCGAGACGAAGACAACGTATTTTATGATGGTGTAAGGGGCGACCCTTACTCAGGCTTTAGTGTGCCTGACTTATTCAATGTCGCCAGAGTAGAAGTACTGAAAGGTCCTGCGGCAGCGTTATACGGCGGTGGTGAACCTGGAGGCATGATTAATTACGTCACCAAAAAACCTACCTTTACCGAAAATAAAGAAATAACCCTAACAGGTGGTAACTATGACCTTCGCGGTATTTCAGGTGAAGCGACAGGTGGGCTAACAGAAGATGTAGCCTATCGAATTGGTGGCTTTTATGAAGTCCAAGATAGCTTTAGAAATAACGCAGATATGGAAAATATCGAACTTGCTGGCGGCTTACTTTACGATGTTAGCGACAACACTCGATTAACCACTACCTTCGATTACATAGTACAAAACCTAGGTGGTCATCGACTTCGCGGCGTACCGGTAGATGATGAAGGTAATTTCCTTGTTGATTTAACCTATAACGCGAATGAAGAAAGTGACTTTCAAGATATGGAAGCATTTGTTTTTCAAACCCAGTTAGCACATACCTTTAGCGACGCATTAAAAGTTAATTCTACCCTTCGCTATTTAACGAATGAGCGAGATCAGGCTTATCACGAGTCCCGCAGTTGGGTTGATGTTAACGGTGACGGCGAAGCCAATATTGATGACGAGACCATTCAACGTGAATATCGAGACCAATACCGCGCTAACGATGAAGTCAGCTTAACCACCGACTTTGTTTACGATTTCAACGCAGCTGGTGTGGAGCATCAGTTCCTGTTTGGTGGCGATTGGCACTATATGGACACAGAGTACGATTACTTACGTGCTCGGTATGAAGCTGACGGCGTGGCCAACTTAAATATCTTCACCTTAAATTATGGCGAAACCGACCCTAGTACCTATAACCTGACCGACTTAGATAGAGACGGCATACGTCGTAATCGTCAGGGGTTGTACATTCAGGATATGATGCACCTGACAGATAATATTATTGTAATGGCTGGCGCACGCTTCGATAGGTTTGACGAGCGAGACAAAGAAACTGGCACCGAATACGACGATTCAGATGTAACGTATCGTGCCGGTATTACTTACAAACCTTTTAAAGCGATGTCGATGTACGCCAACTATTCCGAAAGCTTCAATCCTGTTGATGCTACTGACCAAGCTGATGCCAATGTTACCGCACTAGAGCCGGTTAGCGGTGATGCCATTGAGTTCGGTGTGAAAAACGAATGGTTGAACGGCAGCATTATGACCACATTCGCCGTGTACCACATAAGTAAAGAAAACTTAGTGTATAGCAACCCAGACTATATTGAAGGCGTGAATGACGATACCGAGTCAGCACTTATCAATTTTGGTGTAGTAGAAAGTGACGGTGCTGAATTTACCTTGGTAGGCGATATAAGCAATACCATCAGCGTAACTGCAAATTACGCGTACAATGATACTATTGTGGTTGACGGTAGCTCAAGTAACACTTTTGGTGCGGGCGATAGATTTGTAAATGCACCTCGTCATCAAGCCGGTTTGTGGACAAGATATGCCATCGACAGTATCGACTCATCGATTGCTTTTGGAGTGAATTATGTGAGCGAGCAAATAAGTGCAGATGCACAAAAGGTGAAGCCTTTCACTGTATTTGATGCAAGCTGGACAACGCGATGGGACGCGGTTTTACTTAGCGTAAACGTGAACAACCTGTTTGATAAAGAATATGCAGTAAGCGGATTTAGCGAAAGAAATGGCCACTTTCCAGGGCAACCCCGCGAAATTATCGCTCAGCTTCAATATAACTTTTAATAAGTGCTAAGCAAGTCTACATGGATTGCAATTCACAGTTGGGTGGGCGTTAAGCTTTCCATCCTGCTGTGCTTTATTGTAGCTACCGGTACGCTTTCTGTGGTGTCACACGAAATTGATTGGTTAGCTAACCCTGCAAAACGGATTGCCCCATCAACCGTAAGTGATATGAATTTGCAGGCGGTTTATGTACAAGCTCTTAATGAAACTGCGAAATTAGCCACCCCTGTACGAAAAATAGAATCTATCCACGCGCCTCTTCACCCTTGGTTCAGTGCAGAAGTTATCTATCGAGATAAGGATAGCTTGCGGCATCGCTTGTTTTTTCATCCCACAACCGGTGAATATTTAGGTGACGGACGCTGGTTAAATTGGCAGCGTTTTTTTCGTGTAACCCACCGGCATCTAATGTTACCGCTAACCCTTGGTATTACCATTGTAAGTGCCTTTTCTATTGCTATATTAGCCCTACTGATATCTAGCTTATATATTTATAGGCACTGGTGGAAGGGCTTCTTTCGCAAGCCTCGTTGGCGGCACAGACAAACCCGTTGGGGCGACTTACATCGAATCGTGGGTGTTTGGAGCTTGTGGTTTTTGCTTGTGATAGGGCTTACCGGCAGCTGGTATTTAGCTGAGCGTTGGGGCGCAGCCGCTCCTAGTACAGACAAAGGTTACGCTGTAACCGATGACGCGATAAATGAACCTGTAATGCCAACGCAAACCTCGCTTAACACTATGCTGCATATTGCTCGCGTGCAATTCCCAGCCCTTAGTATCAAAGAAGTGCGCTTTCCTAACAAAGCGGGTGGGGTAGTGGCGTTTCAAGGGCAAGCTAGTGCAATACTGGTACGAAACCGAGCGAACACTATTCAATTTGACCCCGTTTCTGCTGAAGCCGTTTTTAAGCAAGATGGTAGTGATTTCTCGTTACATACCCGTGTTTCAGAAGCAGCCGACCCGTTGCATTTTGGCGTGTGGGGGGAAGTGCAAGGAAATACGGCTAAGTTATTGAGTAAGCTTCTGTATTTTGTATTTGGTGTTTTTCTTACTGGCCTTTGTATAACTGGCACTTACCTGTACGGATTGCGAGTAGGGCGAAAAGGCAAAAGTATTTCTTCTAAAAGCTCACCGATGAAAAATGCCCGGCTAACAGTCAAATCACTACCCAATACTCCGTTTCGGACCTGGCAAGCCGCTTTACAAAAGGTGGGGTGGGTAGCGTGGTTCTTTACTTCTGCTGTTATTACTTGCTTGGGCTATGGAGCCTATATCTATCTACCTTTTGGCGGTTAGTAAAGACTTTCTTCTCTATTTTTATCAATACAGATATTAGCTTATCTTAAAAATAATTATCTGAATGTGAATGTTTATCATTTGTGTTTGTGGTAGCATCGCGTTTTTTGAAAGCTACTGTCAGTTTTGTGTAAAGGGAAAATAAAGATGCAACTTAGTCGCACATCAGTAAAAGTTCGTTTAGGCCTCAAGTTAGGCAAAAGTTTGGGTCTAGGCTTGGGTCTGAGCGTTGGGGGCATTGCATTATCGAATGCGGCTTACGCAGAAGAAACAATGACAAGCGAAAGCGAAGTAGAAGTAATCAAGGTAAAAGGTACCTATTTTAACGACTATAAAGTAGGTGATGCTTCCGGTGCTATGCGTGCTAATGTCTCATTGCTTGAAACCTCTCAAGCAGTAACAGTAATCCCAGAAACTATTATTGATGAGCAGCTTGCCACCACGTTAGGGGAAGTCCTCAATAACGATGCAAGTTTGTCGCCGGGCTCTAAACAGCGAAACCGTGAAGTATTCAGCTCTCGTGGCTTTGAATTAAGCTCTTCTACCGGCTATTTACGTGACGGACATCAGCATTGGTCGCACTACCAACAGCCTATAGAAACGCTTTCAAGAGTAGAGGTTATTAAAGGCCCATCTAGTATTTTATATGGTCAGTCTGCACCTGGTGGGCTTATTAATATGGTAACTAAGCAACCGACTGCATCTCGTTTGCTGGAAATTAGCGCAGACACCGACCAATATGGTTCTACGCGATTTATGCTAGATGCTGGTGGCGAGATTACTGAAGACACCGGCTATCGCGCAGTATTGGTGAAACAAGATGTTAATTTCGATCGTGAATATCAAAATGGCGAAACAAGAGAGCGTGATCGTTTCCTTGGTTCATTGGTGCTTGAGCATAAAATTAATGACAGCTTAATAGTGAATGCTTATTACGATCGCACTAACGATAAAGCGGGTTTAGATACAGGCGCTTGGTTAGATGAAGATGCTAATGTAATTAGCAATAGAAATACCATTAACGATTTTTCTTGGGCGTTCACGGATATCCACGTTGAGAACAAAGGCGTTAAGTTAACTTATTTCATGAACCCAGAGTGGCAAGTGAAGGTGGGGTACAATGAGCAATCGTTTGAAAGACAACGTTTTGAATCATCGCCTCGTCTTCCTTCTGATTATGAAATTGGTAACAGCTATACCTCTAATCCTTACGATCGTTCAGACGATTGGCAGTTCAAAACCGCATTTATAGATATTAATGGTGAAGTATCGTTTGGTGGTATCGAGCACAATATTCTGATTGGTGCGAACGCACTAGATTATTACTACGGTCAACTTATTGAAAGAGGGGATTCAATCACTTACACCGTAGGGCAACCCGAACCGGCCAAACCAGATTTAAATTTCAATAATGATGAAACGTTAAGTACCACTGAATACGATTATTACGGTGTTTATTTTCAAGATTTGATGACCTTTAATGACCAATGGCAAGTTGCTATTGGCGGGCGCTTCGATAAGCAGAGTCGTGAAGGCGCTGACAACGAATCTTTACTGCCAAAAGTTGGGGTGTTGTATCACCCAGCAGAGAACAGCACGATTTATGTGAACTATTCAGAAGGGTTTGAGCCTCAATCAAGTGAAACCATTGAAGACGAACTTGATCAAAACTTTGGTATGGAATTAGATGCAACAACGTCGAAGCAAATTGAGTTGGGCGCGAAATGGGAAGTATCAGAACGTCTATTGTTGAATGGTGCACTATTTAATATAGAAAAAACGGGAACCCTTATTTCAGAGCAGTTATTGAACGACCCACTTTACACCACGGTTACCACCCAATCAGGTAAGCAAACTCACCAAGGTTTAGAGCTTGCAGCACAAGGTGCAGTTACTGATAAGTGGTTTGTGATGACATCAATGATGTACTTAGATGCAGAGTATGAAAAAGATGAGAACTTTGAAGGCAATACGCCAGTTGATGCGCCTAAATGGTCAGCATCGTTATGGAGCCGCTACGAAGTTACTGAAAAATTAGCATTGAATGCGGGTATCTTTTACCAGGGTGAACGCTATGCAGACAACGCAAATACTGTGTTAAAAGACGCTTATAGTCGTGTTGATATAGGTGCTACATACCGAACTGATATTATGGATAAGCAAGTTGATGTAAGGCTAAATGTAGAAAACGTATTTGATACTGATTACCTTGTTGGTGGCGGCATTAACAACGTCACCATTGGTGATGGGGCTACTGCACGTATAGAGCTTAAAATGTCGCTGTAATAGCGGTTAGTAGTGTAATAAAAAGCATCGCCTTAGCTTGTTCAAGCTAAGGCGATGCTTTATTTAAAATTCTCTCACGCACAATTTGAGAAATTAACCCTTCAATCACTTCCTTGTTTCAAATCGCCTTAGAATATTTTTCATATTAAGTAGCCACTGCGTCAAGCAACCCTTAGCTTGTCCCTGCAAACTTGACTTACGCATTGTATTGGCTAAGCACACGTTTGTTTATCACAACGGTCACTAGTTCTCTCTGCACTTTAATACCCAGTTGTTAAGGACTGAGTATTTAGTGATTGCACGAGAGCATTTGGCGCATCTACACATAAATACACTTCAGTTGGGCGTTCACAAAAGGTACCCATTAGCGTGAACCAGTAAACGGGTGCTGAAAAAGTGAGCTTAATATTTGCGGTGCCCCGACCCACTTTCAATTGTTCTTTGTCACATTCCCACTTACCTGCCTCACAGGTTTGAAGGTGAGATAACGGGATAAAAAGCAAATTGAAAAAACTGGCATTCACCACAAGGTGATTGTTGTGACAATAAACAGAAAAATGTCTGCTAATCCGATGACTTGCCGTAACACTAACGATGCCGTAGAAAATGACTGACGCGACAATAATGGCGGCAATTTCACTCCATAATATTAACAAAGAATAAGACACACACGTCAGCGCCACTAAACCTAACAATACCAATGCGAAATGCCACCGTTTGGCGCTTAGCAGCGATAGGTTAGCTAAAACGGGCGTGTGGGCTTTTGTGAATTTAGGAATAGCGTAATACCAACTCGCCGGCTCGCTAGCCATTATTAAGGTAATTTCTCTTTTCTTATCGTCTGCATCAATGTTGTCAATTAGCGCGTTAATCCGTGGGTCACCTTTTAGCTTTCTTGATTTCCAAAGCATGGAAACCACGTGATAGATAACCACAAACTCAATAATAAGCAGTACGGCGATAACCGGATAGCGCACCCAGCTTAAAAATTCAAAGTAGCTAGCAAGAGAAACCGGCATTGAATAGCGTGCCACAACACTGGCGAGACTAAAGGGAATGATGATCTTCCATTTTTTCTGCTCACCGACCTTAATAACGCAGTACCAAAACAGAGCTGGTAGAACAATGAAGTAGGCAAACAGGAAGCCAGCAGAAAGTATCTGGTCGAATGAAGAATTAATAGTTTCTGGTAGTAGTATGAAGCCTAAAATGTAGGTGGCTATAGCAAACAGTAAATAAAGTACTCTAAAGCGAACGGACTTGCGCATTAAACATCCTTGTTGAGTTTATAACTTTATGTTTTTATTGTTTAATCACTACCTTAGAAGGTAAGTTATATTACGCAATAAGGCAATTTTAAGTGATATTGGCGTAGAAGACTTTTCTTTTAATCTGAGGTTCGGCCTACTAGTGCCCACCATGTGATGCACTGTTTCGAAATATTCGAAGAAGATACACAAAGCAAAATAAGTGCATTAACTTCACTTGTCTATCTACGCTACCCCCTAGTTTGTTATCAATTTGAATTAATTGTCGGCTTTACGACAGTGTGAAGTGCTTTTTCTCTATAGTCTCTTTTCAGTATAAGAAAAAGTTTATAGGTAGCTAAATGAAAACGCTTGAGCAGCATCTAAGTGAGTACGCAAAATATCATAGAGATCAGCGTAATATTTTCACCCATTACATTGGTATTCCCCTTATTGTTTTTGCGTTTTTAAGCTTGTTAAGCCGCCCGGCTTTTGAAGTGACAGCGCCAGTTGTAGGGGTATTATTGCTAAGCCCTGCGTTATTCGTGTGGGTTATCGGTAATGTGTTTTATTTAAAGTTAGATGTGAAGTTAGGTCTTACCATGGTGGTGTTAACAGGGGTATTGCTTTACATCGCACAACCTTTAGCACAAAGCGCAACGTGGGTATGGCTATCTGTCTCAATTGGTATATTCGTAGGTGGTTGGATTTTACAATTCGTTGGCCATCATTTTGAAGGTAAAAAACCAGCCTTTGTAGACGATATTATGGGGCTAGCCATTGGACCGCTATTTGTAGTCGCCGAGCTTGGTTTCGAACTGGGTTTGCGAGGAGAGCTTCAAGCAAAAATTGAAGAAACCTCAGGTGCAGTGCATTAGTTACCTGTTTAGTAGGTAAAACTAGAATGGCACCTCAAGGGTGCCATTTATTATTAGGCTACTTCAACCTAAATGGATTCTAGGTGTATTCTAAGCAATTCTTTGCGTACTAGTTACGTTGAATACCTAAGCGTTGAATGTCTAAGTTTTGATACCTAAGTTGCAAGGCCTAAATCTCAATGCCTAATTTGCAAGGCGAGACTAGCTGCGCATTTTAGATAGGGTTTCTTTGCGAAGTTGTAGCTTAGATTCAGCAAACGCTTTTGCAGGCAACATTTTAAGCTTTTCAGCATATCCCATAGCGGTAGCAAGTACTTGCTCTTGCGGCACTGCAGCATCTAAATAGCCTACTTTTACCGCATCCTTCCCTTGGTATACCCGTGAAAAGAGTAACGCTTCTGTTAATGAAGTAGGGGCTAAACGTGATTTCGCCAATTCCATCCCAAACGCAGGTAATACCATGCCAATAGCGGTCTCGGTTAAGCCATATTTGGTGTCGCCGTCTTTACCAATACGTAGGTCAGCGGCCATCAAGAATATTGCACCCAATGCGATACTATGGCCTTCAGCAGCAACAATAAGGGGTTTTGGATAGCCGTACAGCCTTACAATTAAATCAGCGCCTGCCTGAACCAGTTTTACCTGTTCGGTCTTATCTTCAGCTTTCATCACTGAAAGGTCGAAGCCGCCGCAAAACTTATCCGCACCGCCATACATCACTACTGCATCAGCGTTTTGCTCAGCTTCATCTAATGCGTTATTCAATGCGTCAATAAGAGAAAAGCCTACTGCGTTTACCTTGCCGTCATCAAAGGTAATCAGTGCTACCTTGTTTTCAATTTTTAATTCGAAAGCCATTACTGCCTCTTTGTTATTAGTACTATAGGTGGAGTTTGTTTTTAGTGGTGCAAAGAAGCAAGTTTTTTTAAGTAATGCAGGGGAGTAGTCATTGCTTATAAACTCAAAAACAGCAGTATTCCGCCGCCCGCCATATTATCTCTGTGTTTGTAATTAAAGTGATTAGCCAATGTGTTAGGTAGCATTATGGAAGATGTTCATTTAACGAATTTGAGAGCGACCGCAGAACAGTTGGGCGATGATTGATTGCTTAATCAAAGCCGATAAATGAAAGGGCCTAATGGCCCTTTTTTATTAAAAATGGTTAAAACTGCTCGATAACTAAGCCGAAGATCAGTATTTTACTTTCTCTCCTGTTAGTAAGCTTTCCTTGCTAGACAACACTAGCGAATTAATTGAATACCTAAAAAGGAAAGCAAGGATATGAAACAACTTACTGAATTAGAGTTAAATCAAGTGGCTGGTGGCTATGAATGGGAGCAAATCGGCGTTGGAATTGCTATGGTAGGGCTTGGAATTGCAATAGTATCTACCGCTGGATTAGCAACCGTTCCTATTGCCTTAGCGGGTGCAGCAACGATTGGCGAAATTGGATTAGGAGCAGCAGGTATAGGCCTAGCCGGTATGGGGGGCTTCGCCGCGGGTGGAGGCATCAGTGGCGGTTCAAGCAGCTCTAGCAGTACAAAAATGCCAGAATCTGAAACCGAAGACGAATAGAGCCAACTATGTATAAAGTCATTGTAAGTGGGAACAATATTGATACGGTATCTGCACTAAAAGTGCTGCGCACACTGGTTGATTTACCACTATCGAAAGTGATTCAAATGGCTAAAGCCATTAGTTCATTAGAGCGTTTTACCTTGGTAAGTGGTGTAGATGAAGTATATGCCCAGCAGTTAGTACTTGAACTTAACAATGTTCAGGTGGATGCCAAAATCGAGCCTTGCGATACTGAAGAGCGGGTAGTAAGAATTCCGCTGGCACAGCATCGCAAGAAATGGCGTTTATTTGGTTTGCTTAAATGACTCCCTAACGGTCAGTAATAAAAACTGACCGTATTCCCCCATATAAGCAATGGAGGAAATGCTACTGGGAGTTAGGTATTAGAATCTGAAGGCACCAAAGCCAGTGCTACCGCTTCTGCAACGCGAATTCCATCAATACCTGCAGACCAAATACCACCAGCATAACCCGCACCTTCACCGGCAGGGTACAAGCCTTCAATATTCACGCTTTCGTATTGTTTATCACGTTTAATACATACAGGTGATGAAGTACGTGTTTCAACGCCTGTAAGCATACCGTCAGCTTTAGCAAAGCCTTTAATTTGACGATTGAATGCGGGAATGGCTTCGCGGATAGATTCGATAACAAAGTCGGGAACAACCTTACTTAAATCAGTCAGGGTAATACCTGGGGTATAAGAGGGCTTCACGTCGCCTAATTCTTTACTCGGCTTGCCATCTAAGAAGTCGCCAATAAGCTGCGCAGGTGCATGATAATTCTCACCGCCCACTTTAAATGCCAGCTCTTCCAATTTGCGCTGAAGATCTATGCCTGCCAAGGGGTGTGCGGGGTAGTCTTTTTCGGGCGTAATACCTACCACAATAGCACTGTTGGCATTTCGTTCATGACGAGAGTACTGGCTCATACCATTAGTAACTACGCGGCCAGGTTCAGACGCCGCTGCCACCACGGTGCCGCCCGGGCACATACAAAAGCTGTATACGGTACGTCCATTTCTACAGTGGTGAACGAGCTTGTAATCGGCTGCGCCCAAAATAGGGTTACCAGCGTTCTCACCAAATCGACAGCTGTCGATCATGCTTTGCTCGTGTTCAATTCTAAAACCAATGGAAAAAGGTTTGGCCTCTATGTATACACCTTGGTCATAAAGCGATTGAAAAGTATCGCGGGCACTATGACCAATAGCCATAATGACTTTGGTGCAGGGTAGGTAGCTGCCATCAGATAAGAATAGCCCTTTAATTTTATGGCTTTTTGAGTCTGTGCTTGCTTCATCAGCTGGTTTTGAATTCGCGCTGTCTAAATCTAAGCTTTCAACACGGGTGCTGAAACGAATTTCACCACCTAGAGAAATGATTTGCTCACGCATTTTCTCTACCATGCTCACCAGTTTGAATGTACCGATATGTGGCTTACTCACATACATGATTTCTTCAGGTGCGCCAGCAGCAACAAATTCGTTCAATACCTTACGGCCATAGTGCTTGCGATCTTTCACCTGACTATATAGCTTACCGTCAGAAAAGGTGCCTGCGCCACCTTCGCCAAATTGTACATTCGACTCTGGGTTTAGCGGTTGTTTACGCCAAAAACCAAAGGTGTCTTTGGTGCGTTCGCGAACGGCTTTGCCTCGCTCAAGCACAATAGGTTTGAAGCCCATTTGGGCTAAAATAAGCGCAGCGAATAATCCACAAGGGCCAAGGCCAACTACCACTGGGCGGTCGGTTACTTCTTCAGGAGCGGTAGCCACAAACTTATAGCGCATATCAGGGGTTACCCGCACGCTGGTATCTTTGGCGAATTTTTCAAGCAGCGCAGCTTCGTCTTCTACCGTTACATCAAGGGTGTAAATAAGTTGGATGTCTCTATTATTGCGCGCATCGTAACCGCGTTTAAATACCGTGGTTTCAAGAAGCATCGATTTTGTGATTTGAAGCTTATGTAAAATTGCGTTTTCTATTGCAACTTCATCGTGATCTAGCGGTAATTTAATATCGGTTAAACGCAACATAATAATAGGTACTCTTGGCTTTGCCGGACGGCCTCTCCGTCAGGGCGCGCGTATGGTAAATCAGCAACAAGACTAATACTAGCTGCAATCACGGGTAAGCAGTGGGTTAATTAGCTTATTTACCCTAGAATAATAGAGTAAAAAGAAATTTGAGTTTTACACAGGCTAATTTAAACTTGGCACCCTGAAATAATAACCCAAGCATGTAGGTGCAAATGACCTTTGTAGTGACAGACAATTGCATAAACTGTAAGTACACAGACTGTGTTGCAGTATGCCCAGTAGATGCATTCTTTGAAGGACCTAATTTTTTAGCCATAGATCCTGCTATATGTATCGATTGTGCGCTTTGTGTACCTGAATGTCCTGCCGACGCCATTGTTCAAGATACGCATCTCACTGATGCGCAAAAGCCGTATTTGGCTATTAATGAAGAGCTTGCAGCGAAGTGGCCTAATATTATTGAGCTAAAAGCGCCGCCTGAAGACGCCGATGTATGGAATGGTGTGCCAGATAAACTCGCCCTGCTTGAGCACGAATAGCGTGCAAGGTTAATAAATAACAATGCACCTGTGCGCTTCGCCTCCTAAAACGGAAAAATAGAATGATGAAACTTGACGATGTTAAAAAGCTGCATCAGAAAAAATACCGTGGGCAATTTGGCTTTTATTTGGTGGAAGGCGAACATCTAGTTTTAGAATTAGTAAAAGCCGTTAGGACCAATGCTTACAGAAATACGAGTAGTGCTCCATCAGCTGAATTTATCACCCTTTATATTACCGATGACTTTGAGCAAAAGGCGAGGGCGCTTGATTCGGGGTTTACCCTAGTAAACGTCACTCAAAAGCAAATGTCACAGCTTAGTGATACTAAAACCCCGCAAGGTATTATTGCCTGTGTGCCATTACCTCGTTCTACCGCTGGCGCGACCAATACTCTAGAGCAAGTGTCGGACAAACATTCGAATCAAGCTTTTGGACATAAAGATAAGCCGCGCTACGTATACTTGCACGAAGTTCAAGATCCAGGAAATTTGGGCACCATATTAAGAACATTAGCCTGGTTTGATAATTTCTCCTTGTTACTAAGCCCCAATAGTGTGGATCCCTTTAATTCTAAAGTGGTGCGTTCGAGTATGGGGGCAATATTTCACGTGCCTATTGAATTAGATGTGAGCCTAGATGCATTGCAAACTCGCTTCAGCCGGTTCGCCTATTTAGATATGTCAGGTGAAGCCGTTACCGCACCGTCGTTTTCAGATTTCGACTGCTACTTGTTTGGTAATGAAGCGAGGGGTGTTCCCAAAGCAGCGCTTTCGACATTTAATGCCAAGGCATACACCATTGCGGGTAGCGGAAAAATAGATTCGCTCAACTTGGCCAGTGCCGTGAATATGTGTGTTTATGAGTTGTCCCGTTAGCCTTTTGCTAATGCTATTCAGACGCTCACATTAGCGCTGCTATTTGCAGTTTATATATTATTGAACATTTAATGCGGATTAGCGTTATGCGCTTGCTTCTCATTAGCTTGATAACAGCCCAGGCATTAGCGAAGTGCTAATAGCTTGGTATCACCACCCCCTAAAAGGATAATAACAGTGGCCTTACAATGGTTTCCTGGGCACATGCACAAAGCCCTTAAAGAGATTAAGGAATCGCTTAGTCAGGTAGATGTACTGATTGAGGTGCTTGATGCACGCATACCGTTTTCAAGCGAAAATCCAGAGATTGCAAAATTGCGAGGCGATAAGCCGTGCATAAAAATTTTGAACAAGTACGACTTGGCTGACCCTGAAATAACAGCGCAGTGGCAAGCGCATTTAGAGTCTGAGCGCGGGGTTAAAACCCTGACTACCTCTAGCGACAACCCCGCTAGCAGTAAACAAGTCATGGGGCTGATTAAAACCATTTGTGCACACAAAGACGTGCAGCATAAAGTGATTAAAGCCATGATCACGGGCATTCCAAACGTAGGGAAGTCTACCCTCATCAATATTTTGGCCGATCGTATTATTGCTAAAACCGGTAACGAGCCAGCGGTGACTAAAAGCCAGCAACGTATTAACTTAGGTGATGGTATTGTACTTTTCGACACCCCTGGGGTGTTATGGCCAAAACTGGAAAATCCTAATTCCATATATCGTCTAGCCTCTTCAGGTGCAGTGAAGAACACGGCAATGGAATATGATGACGTGGGTTTTTATGCTGCCGATTACCTGATTAAAGCTTACCCAGATGTGTTAAAAGCGAATTATAAGCTTGAAGAAATTCCCGACACTGAAATAGAGTTTTTAGAAGCCGCGGCGAAAAAGCGGGGCGCTATAATGACCGGCGGCCGTGTTAATCTTCATAAAATATGTGAAGTGTTATTGAACGAACTACAATCGGGTAAATTAGGCAGAATAACCCTAGAAACGCCAGAGATGATTGAAGTCGAAAAGCGTGAAATAGCTGAAGCGGCAGCAAAGAAAGCCGCTGATAACGCGAAGCGAAAGCAACGGTTTAAAGATGGCTCGCTCACGCCAGATAAACAAGCTAGAAAAGAAAAACGAAATGAAAAACGTGAAGCGCAAAGTAAAAGAATGAAGAAAAACGCGAAGTAGAACGCACAAAAGAATATAGAAATATTCGCATAAAAAACGTATGGTCAATGGTATGAGCAGCCAGTGCGCTTTCTTAATCAGTGACAAATATCAAGGAACGACTATTTATGAAGTTAGGCAGTATTGTTACCTCTTTATCTTTCTCAAGTTTGTTGGCGTTTAACGTAAGCGCTGTTGAATTAGTCAACCTTAGTGATTTTCCAGACTGGTTCAAAGAGGCAATGGCTAGAGATACCAAGGTGACTAACACTTCACCTATTGAAATAGCTGATTTTCAGGTAAATAGTTCGGTGTTGGGGCAAGCGACTGCACAAGAAGCTTCTGACGGTACTTGGTACTACACCATCGATATAGGTACTGATTCACCAGTCGAATGTTACGCATTTAATGAATTTGATGGCCCAGCTAACTCGCTATATTCAATTGTTGAATATAGCTTGTCGGGTGTGGAAACTTTAAATGAAAAAACGCTTTCTGGACAATTTAACTATGCCATGGATTCGGGTGTGGTCGACGCAACGCCTTACCTCTCACTCGATACGTTGTATACGGTAGGTGAGGGCGATGAAAAGGTCTCCGGCCTTTTAAAAGGCCTCTCTGCTGAAACTGATAATAGTTTGCAAGTTTGCATCCATAACGAAATGGGTTATCAAAGCGCTTTTGTCGCTGTATTTAAGTCGTTCGTACGCGCGTTTACTGCGGCTCAGCCTTCCCCTGAATTTTACCGTTCTACCTATCAGATAGTCATTAATGATATCCCTATGGGTTTCACCCGTGAAAAATATATAGAAGATAGCGATGGTGATATTGAAATTGTGGTAGGGACAGCGTTTATGATCCCCGTAGATGAAACATCAATTGCTCGTTCAGATTCAGTCGCTTTTTCGTGGAGTAACCCAGACGGTTCTCTGATTAATGCAAGTGAATACACCATTGAAAACAGCACGATGACATCAAGCTTTAATATTAGTTACGTTGAAGACGCTTGGCAGGTTAAAGGGGAGTTGCAGGGTAAATCTTTAGAAATAGAACTGGCCCATAAAGACTGGTTACTATCCAGCTACGGCAGCTATTTAGAATCGGTCAATCTGCTTAACTCAGACAATAACTCAGGCAGTTTTTATATGTGGACGGCAGATGCCGACCCAACCGCAGCCATTGAGGTTGTGATAAGCGAAGAGGCAGGCAATCCTAGTGGCAACCTTAAAATAGATATGGGGCCACTGGTAATGACCATGCAGTCTGACAAAAAGGGCGTCATTAGCAAGGGTGTTATGCAACAAGGCGGTCTCAAGATGGACATGGTATTGATGCACTCCTACGGAACCCCCACACTGTAATGCGGTCCTCAACTAGGTTATCTATTGGGTTTAGCCTACTATTTGGTTTTGTTGGTTTTGCGTTTACTCATACAGTAAGCGCGCAGTCTGTGCCGTCTATGGCTGAAATAGGTATCGAGCTTGCTGAAGGTCAGGTGTTACCACTTTCAAAACAGATTAATTTTGAGCTGGTATCATCAAACTCAAATAAGCTGGCTATCAACTTAGCAAATTGGGAAGGTGTGACTGCTGAACAGGTGAGCGATAATCGCTTATCGATTACCTTATCTCCAATGCCTCGTTTTATTAAACCAGTTCAAGATAAACACAGCGCAGATAGCTTTGTTGTAGATTTGAGTGAGCCCAGTACAAAAACATTTGTTGCTAGCTATCAACAAGCTTACGCAGATGTCCCCTTTGAGCTAGAACATCTTACCGCCTTTGTTGATGGCTATATTGTTGATCCAAATTATATTCACGGTTTTAATATTGCCTCGGTTGTTGCTAGCCAGCGCAGTGGTGATTGTACCGAATATGCGGTGCTTACGGCAGCGTTAGCCCGCGCGTTAGGCATGTCAGCCAAGGTTATAATTGGTACGGTGATAGTGGAGCAAAACGATAGTGTAAATGCGTTTGGGCATGCATGGACTGAAGTTTGGCACGACGGGCAATGGCACATTGTAGATTCAGCCTTATACCGCTTAGAAGCGACACAGCACTTTTACTTACCAGCCTCTGAACTAGACAACGAAGGTCCGGGTTATGAAATGGGGCTCATTAGGGCTTTTGTGCTGATGCCCGAGCAACTTCTTTCGCTTCGTAGTAAGCCTAAGTCTTAAGTCCTACACTCCTCACTAAAATAACGACTCAGCCCCGTACGAATAAGTGCTAGGGCATAGTTTTATCCTTTTGCCTAATTGTGATAATTACAAATACCTATAAAATTATGGCTCTTGAAATCACTAAGGATGGATTGTTGGCAGAGCTTTTGTTTCCTGCTCACAATAAAAATAATGATGAAAAAAATCTACGCTCTTGTTTTAGTATCAGGACTTGCCGTTGCTCCACAAAGCCATGCTGAAGGATGGTTGGATTCTCTGAAAGGCTTGTTTGGTATGACCGAAGAGGTTGAAGCAGTGCCGAATATTTCTGATATGACACGCTCAGTTAGTGATGCGGTAGGCATTACCGAGTCTCAAGCGACAGGTGGCTTAGCATCTATCTTCAACTACGCAAAAGACAATATTTCAACTAGCCAGTTCAGTGAACTAAGCAACGCATTGCCGGGGCTTGAGTCTTTACTAGGTTCAGTACCCGATATCAGCAATGTAACCTCTGAAGGCGGTTTAAGCAGTATTCTTGATAAAGCCGCAAGTTATAGCGATAGCTTTAAGTCAGTTAATGAATTAAACAAGCAATTTGAAGCGCTAGGCCTAGAGCCAGCACAGATCATGCAAATTGTGAATAGTGCAAAAGCTTACCTTGATACCGAACAAGGGCAAGAGATTAAAGCACTGTTGGTTGAAGGTTTAGGCAAGTTCAGCGGCTAAACTACTAGGGTAACTGAACACGCTAAGCCGAGGGCTTAGACCGTTCTTTAAATGACAAAGGCGAGCAATAAGCTCGTCTTTTTGCTTTTTCAGCACCGTAAATGCTAACGTAAAGGTTGCACCAAAATACGAGGCTCCCTCGCTACACGAGCTTGCGCGTTAAGTTAAATGTTCAGCACTTTAGGGTAGTCAAATACCGGCAATCCCATTAATAAAGCAAAACAAGGAGAGTGTCATGCTTACCGATATTCAACTTTTTAATCACGCGCAGCGCAATGCACTTAAAGAAAGCGCCAAAGCAAGCTCAAGACGAAGGGCCAATCACAACGTCCACAAAAGTTACGAAGATTTAGTCCAGCGCCTATTTATTGCAATGGAGCCAGATTCTTATGTTCGTCCGCATCGCCATACCCAACAGCATAAGTGGGAATTTTTTATGGCTGTGGAAGGGAGTATCGATTTATTGTTTTTTGACGACAATGCTGTGCTAACTAAACGTATAACCTTAAGCGCTGGTGGTGATTGTGTAGGGGTAGAGATCCCACCTAATGTATGGCATGCCACGGTTTGCTTTGAACCCGTGGTATTTATGGAAGTAAAGCAAGGCCCCTACGAAGTCATGGATGATAAAGGTTTTGCAAGTTGGGCACCTGAAGAAGGCGATGTAGCGGTTGCGCCTTTTTTAGAGAAACTAAAAAAGGCTGAATTAGGTACGCAGTTTTAATGTTTTTTGTGCTTGGCACGAACACTTGCAACTTACAGTAAAAGCGTAGAGTTAAGCTTCTATCGAAAATGCGTTAGCACTTTTCCTATCTATGAGGCATAAAAAGTGATCGCCCACACTGCGATACAAAACAATATGAGCGATAATTTACCAATTAATAAGGATTTGCGAACTTGAGTTTATCTTCTTCTGACGCGGATTCTTGGCATTCGCCGAGTAGGTGATAACGGCCTTCAGTTTCATGGGTATCAATTTCAATATAGCCATTTCGGCAATATTGCGTTTCAAATAACTTTTCACTTAATGTATCGTAAAAAGCTTCCATACGTTCGGCATCGCGATCGTTACCGCCCCTTGCTTCTCCGCCACCGTCTCTGCCGCCTCGACCGCCACCATTACCACCTCGAGAAGGACGTTGGCCGCGGCCTTCATCCCGGTCTCCACGACTTGGCATACCGATGCTAAAAGCAAATAATTTGGTGCCATCGGGATTAATTTTGGTTTCGAAGAACACTTCACCTTGATCTCGATGGTCTGGTTTTCCGGCGCAGCCTGCTAACACGGCAGTAGCAACTAAAAAGGGAACAAGTAATTTCATAATTATAATTTTTGAGGTAGCTAAAGATAACCTTAAGAGAGATTTTAAAGGTGAAAGTTGCGAAGTAAAGTGTAAGTTTCTAGTAAAGGGCGCTTGTTAAAATGGGACAAACACCTGCTGTTTTTTCCTTATCTATGTCTCTCTTTTGCCTGGCTTTAGCCAAATCGACATGTTTCCACTAAATAATCAATGAGCGCTCTCGTTCTTGATGGTACATGCATTCGAGATGGATAAACCAAAGTGAACAAAAGCGGCGCGCTAGAAACACGAGGAAAAATACGTACAAGGCTGCCGTCTGCCACTTCATTTTTTACCGTAGAAGGAAGCAGCGTGCTAATACCTAAACCCGCTTTAACCATCTCCTGAATAAAATGGGGGGAGTTGCTAATCTCGTATTGGTCAGGGGTTATTTCAAAGGGTATTTCATCTAACATTAAATGCTGAGGTGCTCCGAGATTCAATTGTTTAAGTAAAATCCAACGGTGGTTCTGCAATGCATTTATACTCGATGGCTCTCCGTGCTTTTCAATATATTCCCTACTGGCATAGAGTGAAAACCTCTCTTGGTATAAAACCCGCCCTATCAAGGCGTCGTCTCGTGGAAGGCCAATACGAATACCAATATCAATATTTTGTGCAATAAGATCAAGGCGCTGATCGCTGGTAATGACATTCAAACTAATGTCAGGGTATTTTGCCTTGAAATCGGGTAGCAGAGGCAGAAGAAATTTATGCGCAATGTCATTGGTTACCGTAATTGAAACTCGACCAGACGGTATAGTTTCCACCAAGCTATGGTCGATATTTTGAATAATATCGTGCAGTTTCTTAGCTTCTGCATACACCATTTTTCCTTCCTCAGTGGTGGTGAGCTGTCTTGTAGAACGCTGGAGCAATCTCACGCCTAACTGAGACTCTAGTTGACTAATTTGCTCACTCACCCGTGAACGGCTGGATTGAACCCGTCTTGCCGCTTCCGCGAAACTTCCACAATCTACAACCAACGCGTAGGTGGCAAGCAGTCGCAAATGAGAAATGTTTATTGTACTCATATTCGGAACTATCTATTCGAAATTGATGGTCTTATCGATACGTATAGTTTTACGCATAATGTGCCTGTATTCAATAACTCAACACATTAAGGATGTACATAATGATTGCTATTACAGGTGCAAACGGTCAATTAGGCCAGAAAGTAATTACTTCACTTCTTCACACTATAGCGCCACAAGATGTAGTTGCTTTAGTACGAAGCCCTGAAAAGGCCAGCGCTTTGCGTGAACTGGGTGTTCAAATTCGTCAAGCCGATTACAACCAACCTGAAACACTGGCTGCCGCATTGAAAGGTGTGGACAAAGTATTGCTTATTTCTGGTAATGAGTTCGGTAAGCGTTTTGAGCAGCACAAAGCAGTAATAGATGCGGCTATTTCAGCGGGTGTGTCATTGCTAGCCTATACAAGCTTATTGAAAGCTAGTACGTCGCCACTTTTATTGGCAGCGGAGCACAAGCAAACCGAAGCCTATATTCAAGAATCAGGTATACCCGCCGTAGTATTGCGCAATGGTTGGTACAGTGAAAATTACACTGATGCGGTGCAAGGGGTGATTGATATGGGGGCGGTTGCTGGAGCAGCTAAAACAGGTAAATTGCATACCGCTTCACGTCAAGATTATGCAGACGCCGCTGCGGCAGTACTTGTTGCCAAAGAGTCTCAAGCTGGCAAGGTTTACGAGCTAGCGGGTGACCAAGGCTTTACCCTAGCTGAATATGCCGATGCTGTCGGTAAACTATCTGGTAAAGCGATAGGTTATATTGAAATGGAGCCAAATCTTTTTCAGTCTGCGTTGCTTGATGCTGGACTACCAGAAGGGTTGGCAGCCATGCTAGCTGACACGGAACATTATGCAGCAAAAGGTTGGTTACAAGATGATAGCCATACTCTTTCAACCTTGATTGGCCGCACGACAACACCTATTTCTGAAACGCTTGAGGCTACCATGGCGTAGTTACTGTTATTAACGATTAAAAGAGAGTCTATTGGCTCTTTTTTATGTTTCAGATTGCTGAAAATGTGTGGAATATATAGCGGCTACGCTATGCAGTGTTGGTAAGGGAGTACTAAATTCGTGCGCCCTTGTTTTAAAAGATTCCAAAATGGAAAGTTGTTGTGATTGCACTTAATAATGGTATGGTAAAGGATAAGTGAGCAGCGCAAGTGCGCATTTCAACCACGAAAGAGAATTCATCATGCAAAACGTTACTTTTAATTACTTTTATAATTATACCCAATAATAGCGCCTGACGCTGAGTGTTCAGGGGCAAGTATTCGCTTCTGGGCATAGCATAAAAGTAAGAATGTTTTGCAAAAGCCCAGAAAGGTTAAACTATCTGGGTTTTTTTATGCCCAAAATATATCGGCGGCAAAACAATGCGAGAATTAACGTTAGGTGAAATTAGAAAGCAACACAGAGTAAAACAAGAAGTGGTGGCGATGGCGCTTTGCGTTACTGCTTCTGGCGTAAGTAAACTTGAGTCGAAACGCATTCAAGATGTGCCTCTTCATAGAGCGTCGGCTTACCTAGCGGCGGTTGGGGG
Organism: Alteromonas sp. KS69; assembly: GCF_003989595.1. Classification (NCBI taxonomy): domain Bacteria; kingdom Pseudomonadati; phylum Pseudomonadota; class Gammaproteobacteria; order Alteromonadales; family Alteromonadaceae; genus Alteromonas; species Alteromonas sp. KS69. The sequence continues at coordinate 166,102 of NZ_PYHU01000003.1, forward strand.
AAGCATCAAAATAGAGATGACATTACCTGACGGTAGCACCGTGAATGTAGGAGAAAATACGTTAGGTTAATTTTGCCTAATTGGAATGAGCGGTTAAACTGTGTAAAACAGATACTTAAGGAAGTAAAATGGCCGTTCATGAAATAACTCACCCATTAATTGCACACAAATTAGGGTTAATGCGTTATGCCAAAATTAGCAGCAAAGACTTTCGAGAGTTAGCATCAGAAGTAGGTAACTTACTGACATACGAGGCAACTCGAACACTACCCACAGAGCGAGCGGTGATAAAAAGTTGGTCTGGTGATGATGTTGAAGTTAAACAAATTAAAGGTAAGAAGATTACCGTAGTCCCTATTCTTCGTGCTGGGTTGGGCATGCTTGAGGGCGTATTAGAGCTAATCCCTAATGCAAAAATTAGTGTGGTTGGTTTGTATCGCGACGAAGATACACTGCAGCCTGTGGCTTACTTTGACAAAGTAGTAAAAAATATTGATGAACGCACCGCGTTAATCGTTGATCCAATGCTTGCGACTGGCGGTACGTTAATTGCCACTATCGACCTACTGAAGCAAAAGGGTTGTAAGAAAATCATGGGGCTTTTTTTAGTGGCAGCACCAGAAGGGATTAAAGCTGTGGTCGATGCCCATCCTGATGTAGAGATTTTCACTGCTGCTATTGACCATCGACTAGACGAAAAGGGCTACATATTGCCTGGATTAGGTGATGCAGGCGATAAAATATTTGGAACACGGTAATCACAACACTGATAGGGAACAAGGTAACATAGCCCAATAGTCTTCATGCCTCATTCGCTTAAAACCTTTCAGTCATAGGTATTCGATAAGAGGTGTGAATTAATCGTTTAAGTGGTGATATAGTTAAGGTTATCTTTACTGTAAATAGCGGGTAGCAAACAACTAGGTAAGCTTAAAGCGTGTTTTATGCGTAAGTAGTTACCGTTAGTGTTGTTGCTATAAACGCAGGGAATAGTACAAATAAAAATGACCAAAACAAAATTGACACTTAAAGATGTAGCGCTGCAGTTAGGTGTGTCCACCGCCACTATTTCAAATGCATTTAATAGGCCCGATCAACTTTCTAAAGCACGTCGAGAGCATATCCTTGCCGAGTGCGATCGCATTGGTTACACCGGGCCTAACAAAGCCGCACAAATCTTAAGAAAAGGGCGTTCTAATATTGTCGCCCTAGTACTGGCTGATAGTATTCCTTATACCGTCAGTGACCCTGTGGCCAGCACCTTCATCAAAGGGGTTTCAAGTATATTGCAGCAGCAAGGTAAGCACCTGCTTCTTTATGCGGGAGACTCAGAAAGTATCCTTGATGTGGTGGATTTCGTTGATGGGTTCATTTGTTACGGTGCACCACGAAATTATAAGTTAGCGGAAGAGCTGGCCAGACAAAGTAAACCTGCTATTACAGTAGATTTCGATATTGAAGGGCTTCCTTCCGTTAATATCGATAATTATAACGCCGCGTATCAAATCGCTAAAAAAGCCATTTCCCCAGGTGATCATGTCGCCATTTTAGGGCTGCGATTAATTGAATCTCCAAGTACCTGCCGCATTTATGACAGCCCGCTTATAGAAGTTCAAACCTCGATTTCTCATCGCCGATTAGACGGTTATATGAAAGCAATTGATGAAAGCGAAGCAACAATTTCAAATGATTGGGTTTGGCACATTCCAGAAAGTGAACGGAGCTTCGCAAAGCAAGCGGCTAAAGAGGTGTTAAACAGTAACCCTAGGCCAAATACCGTCTTATGTATGAGTGACATTATTGCCCTAGAACTACTGCAATCAGCGCTTTCAATGGGCATCAAAGTACCTGAAGAGCTAAAAATTACAGGCTTTGACGGTATTGAAGAAGCAGACAGAACGCGTCCTAATTTAACTACTGTTTGCCAATCAAGTGCACTTAAAGGCGAAATGGCCGCACAAGCCTTACTCAGCGAATCACTGAAAAGCACCGTGCTACCGTTTGACTTAAAAATGGGTGAAACCGTTAGCGCTTAGTTGTGAGGACTTAGTTGTGAAGGCTTAGTTGTGAGGACTTAGTTGTGAGTGCTAGATTTAATATCTAACTGTCGTAAAACATAGATGTTATTTGCGCCACACGCTTTAAGTTATCGATATCATTTTGAGACCATTGGATTGCACTGTGAGTCTTTTCGCAGCATATAACACCAATAGGGTTGAAGTGGTGGTGGAAGGTAAAATCCAGTAGTGAGTAAATGTCGTTTGGCTTAAAGTAATTTTCGTTGAAACACTTGGTGGCAGGGTGGTTGCGGGCATCTGAAGCTACTAACACACTTTGTTTTAGTATGTCGTCAAAATAATTGGGAATATCTTCTTCAGACAGCGATAAACCATGGGTTGGCAAATTTTGGCCATCCTGATTTAGCGTAAGGCACCGAATTCGGGTTTTGTTTTCTTCAAATCGCCATAAGCTTATTCGGTTCGCAGCTGGAATACTTAGTCGAAGGCACGACACTATCGCAGATAGTTTATCTTGCTCATCCAATCCGCGTTTTGATAATGAAATGACGAGTGTTGTATAGCGGTCTATATCCAAAGCGACACTCTTTGAGGTAATTCAAACGTAATAGTTGAAGTATATACTTACTTTCAAAGAGTGAAGTTTAAGAAACATTAAATTTTGTTTTTATCCCAGACCAACTCTTTAAAATGCTTTCTGCACATTGACTCGTAGCGATCGTTGCCACCAATTTGTACTTGATCTCCATCGGTAACCGCATTGCCGTCTTCATCTAGCCTTACCACGAAGTTCGCTTTGCGCCCACAGTGGCAAACCGTTTTAAGTTCGAACAATTTATCGGCCCAAGCCAGAAGGTAGTGGCTTCCTTCGAAAGTGCCACCCAAAAAGTCAGTACGTAATCCGTAAGCCAGAACGGGGATATCTAATTCGTCTACCACTTCTATTAACTGACGAACTTGAACTTGTGTTAAAAACTGTGCTTCATCAATGAAAATACAATCTAAGCGCTTTTCTTCATTGTCTTGTTTTATGGCTTCATATAGATCGTCATCATTGCCATAAAGTTTTGCGTCGGCTTGTAACCCAATTCTAGAGGTTACTTTTCCTACGCCGTAGCGGTCATCAAAGGCAGCGGTATAAATTAGAGAGTGCATGCCTCTCTCGCGATAGTTATAAGCTGATTGTAAAAGAGAGGTCGATTTCCCTGCGTTCATTGCAGAATAATAAAAATAAAGTTGAGCCATGAATATTATTTGTTTTCGTTATACCAGGTTTTAAGGTCGCTCAATGGCATTGGTTTAGCGTAAATAAAGCCTTGGATATAATCCACACCTAGGTTTTTGATGTGGTTCATTTGGTCTAAGGTTTCAATGCCCTCAGCAATGGTCTTGCAACCAAATTCGTTTGCGATAAGCATGGTTGCGCGCATAATAGTATCACTACCTTCATTGGTATTCTGTACAAATGAGCGATCAATTTTTATAAAATCACAAGGCATTGACTGCAATCTGCTCAATGAAGAGTATCCTGTACCAAAGTCATCGATTGATATTTTTACACCACGTTGTTTAACATTGTGTATTTGGTTTGCTACCGCATTAATATTATCAGCGAACACGCTTTCTGTTATTTCTAAATAAAGGCGGGAAGGGCTAATGCTGGTCGACGCTAGTACCTTGTCCAGCGTATTAATGAAAGTTTCATCGAGCAGCTGACTAATAGAAACATTTACAGATAACGCAATGTTGTCTTTGAATGGCCACTCAGTCGCATCTATACACGCGCGATTTAATACCCAAGAGCCTATTTCTGGCATTAAGCCCGTTCGCTCAGCAAGGGGAATAAAGCGCGCTGGGGAGATTACTTTACCATCACAATTCCAACGTAGTAGCGCTTCAACCGATGTTAACTTTTGTGTGTTGGCGCAAATAATGGGCTGATAGTGTACAGAAAACGCGTTTTTTTCTATAGCATGTCGTAATTGTTCACAAAGGCGCTGTTCACTTTTTATCTTTTCATGCAGGTCTTCACTAAAAACACCAATAGTGCCTCGTTGTTTGCGTTTTTGATCGTACATGGTCAAGTCAGCTTGTTGAATAAGCGTCATGGTGTCGTTGCCATGCTCCGGAAACATCGCAATACCAATGGTGGCATCCAGTGTTATTTGGTTTTCTAAAGCTATGATGGGCTCTGTGACCCCGCTGCGCATAGCATGAGCAACGGCCACTGCGGTATGAACGGTGGCGTAGGGCGTTACTGCAACAAATTCATCGCCACCCCATCGAGCGAGATGATCTTTTTCGCAATATTTGGCAAGTCGGTCAGCAATTTCTGCAAGTACAATATCGCCGACCTTATGCCCCAAACTATCGTTTACCTGCTTAAAACCATCCAAATCAATAAACAAAACGGCAAGGTTATTATCAAGCGCTTTGGTACTTTCAATGAGAGTATTTAACTGTTTAAACAACCCGTTTCTGTTCAGTAAATTAGTCAGCGGATCTCTATTAGATAACCGAAAAATATCAGCGGTACGTTTTTCAACTTCATCTTCTAAATTAGCATTAGCATCATCTAACTGTTCATTAGATTTACGCAGCATGGCGTTAATTTTAGCGGTCTCTTTCCTATCAGATTGCATCTGCTCTACAAGGCGGTTGTTCTTATACCTAAGGGATACAGTGTCAAAAAAGAATCGATGGTAACGTAAGGAACTAACAAGGCAACCTATACAAAAAATAATGCCTAATATACCCAAAACAACAAAATTTCTATCATCATCAAGCAAAGCTCTAATTGATATGGGCACAAGTAGTGAGGTGGTATAGACAAAAACGAAAATTTTACTTGGCGCTAATACTGATGCAGCGCCACCGGCCATGGCTCCAAGGACAACCATGGTTGTCGCCAACTCGACCGAGTTCATTGTGGAGTAGAGCAGAATTGAATAGAGCGCCCATACCGCAGATGCTAAACACACGCCAATCGCGAACCTAAACTTTACAGGTCGCACATCATATTCGGTGCCCTTTAATCTAGTTAGCCAGTAAAGGCCGTCTGTAAAACGAAAAAGAATAACAGTGCTCATTGCGATAAAAAGCAATACTTTTAAGCTTTGGTCTTTTTCGGTATCAAACCCGAAACCGAACGTTAAGCCTAGGAAGGCAACGAAGGTCATAGCTAATCCAGTAAACATATTACTGTTAAGCATATCTACCATGTCGCGCTGCATTTGCGGCGTTATAGGAATAGGAGAGGTTGTCCCTCTTTGTTCATCAGAGCTTTTCACTATAAATCTAAGTTCCAACTCAATAAGCTTTTACGCTTAATATGGTGTGAAGTCTTTATTGGTGTTGTTAGTAATAACAGCGAATCAGCTTTTATCGCTTTAAATTTACACACCTGCTTTGGTTAAATTACACTCATATTACAAAAATTGCTATGCGACGTAAGATGCAAGGGTATCCGATAGTAAGGGCGAATCATCAGACCCATAAGCTAAGCAATGATAAAAGTTAAAGCAGTGCTAAGAAGTTTTATTATTTGCATAATTTTCAATAATGGAAAATTGATACTTAAAGCGTAGATGTTAAAGGAGAAATTTTCATCCTTTATACAAGGTGAAAGGGATGTATATGTAAAGCGAGCATAGGGCGTCGTAAAGCGCTGACTAATGTTCTTTAATAAATACAAAAAAGCTCCGGCCAAAGGCCAGAGCTTTCTATAGATAACGTGCTAAATAAGAAATATTAAGCTGCGTTTTTTCCGCCATCAATTGCGCGTAGCGTTTCAGTTGCAGGCAATAATTCCATGTCGAACGTGTACTCATCAACACGAACAGCCAATTGGCGTTTCTCATTGTAATCATGCAACTGTGCAGCTTCTTCGGCATTAATAACGCCTTTCTCTTGAAGCTTGTTCAACGCATGCTCAAACGAAATAAACGGCACTACTGGCTCTTTGCGAAGTGCTTTTTGCACTTTACCTAATAGGTGTGCAACTGCATGTTTCGCTTTAAACGCTTGTTCGTTAATGTCGTTGCCATCACCTGGGCTAACGCGAACTAAGTGAGTAAGCTGTGCTTTTACGCTATTGTCTTGCATAGACGCCATAGACAATTCACGAACTAGGTCATCGCTGATACCCGCAACACTGTTAGAATAGGTGTTGGTAAGTAAACGCATTAGACCGCGAGTAGGCGTGTTCGGGAAATTGTTGATGAAGTTAACAATTGCCTGATCAGCTTGCTGTAATGACCACTGCATAGCGTATTCGAAATACGGTAGTGCAAGTTGACGATCTTCAATGCGCTGCTCGTAAAAACGAATAGCAGCCATTGCACCGTAAAGGTAGCTCATCACGTCACCCAGACGGGCCGAAAGTAACTCTGCCTTCTTAAGGTCGCCGCCAAGTACTGCTAGTGATAAGTCAGCAAGTGGTGCTAATTTAGCTGAAATGCTATTTACACGCTTTTCGTACTTACGTACTTCAGGCAATGCAGACTCTGAACCGCGTAGGAAAGGTAAGTAACCTTTACCAAAACTACGGAATGCATTCTTAACACTGAAGCCAACAGTTTTACGTAATACCTTGTTGAATTCTTTATCCGCAGAACTTTCGTTGCTGTGAATAAGGTCAACCATATCTTTCAAGTAAGGGTGACAACGCATTGCACCTTGACCGAAAATCATTAGGTTACGAGTAAGGATGTTTGCGCCTTCAACCGTAATAGCAATAGGAAGTGCTGCATATCCACCCGCAAGGGTATTTTGCGGGCCACGCTGAATTGCTTTACCTGCTTGAATATCCATAGCCGAGTTCATAACATCACGGCCAAGTTCGGTCATGTGATATTTAGCAATTGCAGTAACAACCGATGGTTTAACACCTAAGCCTAGGCCTTCAGTTGTTAAAACACGCATGGCTTCAAGTAAGAAAGTCTTACCAGCAATGTCTGCCATCTTCTCTTGAATACCTTCGAAGCGGCCAATCGGCACACCGAATTGTTCACGGACAAATGAATACTCAACCGTACCTTTAAATGCAGATTGTGCTGTCGCAACGCCCATCGCTGGAAGTGAAATACCACGACCTGCACCAAGACACGCTACTAGCATCTGCCAACCGCGGCCGATATTTTTCTGACCACCAATGATAAATTCCATAGGAATAAATACATCTTGACCGCGAGTTGTTCCGTTATAGAAGCGTACGCCCATAGGGTCGTGGCGATTACCAAGTTCTACACCAGGGTGAGACTTAGGTAATAAGGCACAGGTAATACCTAGCTCTAATTTGTCACCAAGCAATTGCTCTGGATCGAATACTTTAAATGCCAAGCCAAGTACGGTAGCAATTGGTGCTAGCGTGATATAACGCTTGTCCCAGCTGATACGAAGACCAAGTACTTCTTCGCCGTTGTACTCGCCTTTAGTGACGATAGCAGCATCAGGAATAGCACCGGCATCTGAACCCGCTTCAGGGCTGGTTAGGGCAAAACATGGAATATCACGACCATCTGAAAGGCGTGGTAACCAGTAATCTTGTTGCGCTGTAGTACCATAATGCATCAGTAACTCACCTGGGCCTAACGAGTTAGGTACCATAACGGTTACAGCGATTGCACCAGATTTAGCAGCAATAGTGGCAACGATAGTTGAGTTAGCGTAAGGGCTAAACTCAAGACCACCAAATTTCTTAGGGATGATCATTGAGAAGAAACGGTTTTTACCTAAGAAGTCTAAAACGTCTTGAGGAATGTGATCGCCGTTGTTTAACTCGAAATCATCAATCATACCCAGTAATTCAGTCACTGGGCCGTCCATAAATGCCTGCTCTTCCGCGCTCAATTTTGCTTGAGGAATATCACGAAGTGCCTGCATATCAGGTTTACCCTGATAAATAGAAGATTCAATCCAAACGTCACCTGCGTCTAACGCTTCCTGCTCTGTTACAGAAATTGGTGGTAACACTTTTTTTAAGCTAGTTCTAATACTCATATTTGACTCATCCGCTCATCTGACCAGTTGTATAGTGTTAATACTACATCAGTTTCAGAAAAGATCAAAAAAATTGCTCATAAATAGTTTCAAGAATGTAAAATTTAATAAAATGAAGTGATTACGATAGCGCTGGAAATGATAAAGGCGAGCTTATGTAAAAAATGTGAGGCGGCTTCCGAAAATATTCTGGTAACTGAGTTATGTTTATTAACCATTTACAGGTAAACTTTCGATAACAGAGCGAGTTACAGGAAGTAGTAATGCAAGATACATCATCGAACTCATCAAGGTGGTTTGCTTCACCAAAGTTAACTATCTGTGTGGTTATTGTTGCGATGTTAGTGGCAGTAGTCGGCGCAAAAAATTTATACTTTCGAGGCGACTACAAAGTATTCTTTGAGCCTGATAATCCGCAGCGTCTTGCCTTTGAAGAAATGCAGAACATATTTAATAAGAGCGAAAATGTCGCTTTTATGGTGGTGCCAGACGACGATAATGTGTTCAAACCGTCTACCTTATCTTTAGTTGTTGAGCTTACAGAAGCTGCATGGCAACTCCCTCTTTCTACCCGCGTGGAATCCATATCTAACTTCCAATACACCTACGCCGAAGATGACGATCTTATTGTAGAGGACTTAATTACTACGGGTTCGCTCTCGAATTCTGAAATATCTGATATTAAGGATGTACTAGATAGTACCCCTGAACTAACTGGAAGGTTAGTATCATACCCTGGAGATGTGTTGGTAGTGAACACTACCATTCAATTGCCCGACGGCGACCAAACGAAAGAGGTGATCGAAATCGCTACTGCTGCCACGGCGCTAAAACAGCAGTTAGAGGAAAAATACCCCGGTCACACTATCTATCTTACCGGAATGGTTGTAATGAACGATGCCTTCGCGGTGGCTGCGCAGCAAGATGCCAGTACGCTCATTCCACTTATGTTTTTCCTTATCATTGTGATGATAGGCGTGATTGTCCGTTCGGTGTTTGCAGCTCTCGCTACATTATTAGTGGTTATTGTATCTATCGCCACTTCCATTGGGGTATCTGGCTGGCTGGGCATGTTTCTAAGTACCGCTACGGTAAATGCACCGACTATGATAACGACACTGGCAGTGGCTGACTGTATCCACATCATCGTGGGGGTACAGTACTTTCTTGGTCGTGGCCTCACCAACGCTAATGCGATAAGTGAAAGCTTAAGAATTAATACCAAGCCTATTATTATTACCAGTGTTACCACAGCTATTGGCTTTTTAATGCTGAACTTTTCTGCCGTCCCCGTCTTGTCTGATTTAGGTAACATGACCGCATTTGGGGTAATGCTCGCCTGTGTATTATCACTTTGGTTTCTGCCAGCTTTATTACTATTAAAGCCATTGAAAGTGAAGGCGACAAAAAGTAACAAAGTCTTCGAGCGACTGGGAAATAAAGTCACGTCGAATTACCGCGCTTTGTTACCTATCTGTGCATTAGTGATCGTGGGGATCAGTGTCTTTGCTACCAATAACGAATTAAATGATGTTGCGGTGAAGTACTTCGACGATAGAAGTACGTTTGGCCAAGCGGTAGAGATAAATGAAGAGAAGCTTGGTGGTATGTCTAACATCGACTTCGTTATCTATTCAGATACCCCTTATGGTGCCACGGAGCCTGAATTTTTGGCACGAGTAGAATTACTGACTAAATGGCTTCGCGATAAAGAAGAAGTTCATCATGTGCTGTCCTTTGCCGATACACTAAAACGCTTAAATAAAAATATGCATGGTGATGACGATGCCTATTACCGGTTACCAGAAGATGGAGAGCTGGCTTCGCAGTATGTATTGTTGTACGAAATGTCGCTGCCATTTGGTCTAGACTTAAGCAATCAGTTAGATATTGATAAATCAGCAATGAGAATTATCGCCGTTATTGATAATTTAGGCAGTAAAGATTTAACCGCATTAGAGTCTGATGCTAAAGCATATTTTAAAAGCCTTGGCAGCGACAACCGTCTGGAAGCCGCCAGTCCGCCTTTAATGTTCGCGCATATTGGCGATCGAAATATGGAAAGTATGGTAAAGGGCTCTATTTATGCATTAGTCCTTATTTCTGTTTTGATTTTTTTCGCGTTACGTTCGTGGCGACTCGGGTTGGTAAGCTTGTTTACTAATTTGCTACCCGCCGCTATTGGCTTTGGCGTTTGGGGGTTAATCTCAGGCCAAATTAATATGGCGCTGTCGGTGGTCATCAGTATGACCATGGGCATTATCGTTGACGATACAGTGCACTTCTTGTCGAAGTATCAGTCGGCGAGGCTGACACGTAAATCGGTCAAAGAAAGTGTGCTTTATGCATTTAATACGGTTGGAATGGCACTGACCACTACCACAATAGTGCTGACAGTTGGTTTTGGTGTACTAGCGTCTTCAAGCTTCATGCTTAACGCGCACATGGGCATTTTAACCATTATTATTATCGTCGCGGCTTTGGCCGTTGACCTTATTTTCCTACCCGCGTTATTAATGTGGTTGGACAAAGATGAAACCCCGTTACCGGAGAAGAATAGTGAGATACATTAGCCTTGTTTTACTGGCGTCGTTCATATCTATCAGTGCATTGAATAGCGTTGCCGCCGAGAGTGAGCCTAGCGCTAAAGGACTAGAAATAGCGCAGGAGCGAAAAGCGAGAGATCGCGGGTGGAATAACTCAGAGGCCGAAATTTTAATGGTCCTGCGTAATGCGCAAGGCCAAGAGGCAACACGCAAACTCAACGTGAAATCGATGGAGTTGACCGATGACGGTGATAAAGCACTAACGGTTTTCCAATCCCCTCGGGATGTAAAAGGAACCGCATTCTTGAGTTTCTCCCATGTTTTTGATGCTGATGAGCAGTGGATATTTCTTCCTGCTTTAAAACGGGTAAAGCGTATAGCGTCAAAAAATAAAAGTGGGCCTTTTGTCGGCAGTGAATTTGCTTTTGAAGACATGACATCGTTCGAAGTAGAAAAATTTTCTTACACCTATGTCGGTGACGAGAAGATCAATGGTGAAGCGTGTTTTGTATTAGAGCAAACTCCTCAATATGACTATTCGGGTTACACGTTACAAAAAGTATGGATTGATAAGTCTCACTATCGTGTACACAAAGTTGAATTTTACGATAAGAAAGGGGCGCTACTTAAGGTACTTGAGCTAAAAGATTACGAGCTTTATAAAGAGAAGTACTGGCGACCGATACGTAGTGAAATGACGAACGTACAAACACGTAAGTCTACATCGCTAATTACAGAAAGCTTAATATTTGATACCGACTTGTCAGAATCAGATTTTGATAAGAACAGTTTAAAAAGAGCCCGGTAATTCGTGATTAAATCTATTGCTTTATTTGTATCAAGTATTACGGCTTCATTTTCTTTATTGGCCAATACGGAAGTGACAGGCTCCGCGGGTGGAGAGTTGCGCTACTTTATGCAAGACGCATTGTACGAGCCGCAAGAACGAACTTACGGTTCTGTCTTTTTCAGCCCCGAAACCTATACCGAGTGGAATGATGGAGAAGACAGTTTACTGTTTAAGCCCTTTTTCAGGGCTGACCAACACGACGAGGAAAGAACTCATTTCGACGTTCGGGAACTGCAGTGGATGCATGTGGCAGACACATGGGAAACCAAAGTAGGAATTGGGAAAGTATTCTGGGGGCAAACCGAGTCTATTCACCTTGTCGACATCGTTAATCAAACCGATGCAATTGAAGCGGTAGATGGTGAAGATAAGCTTGGGCAGCCAATGGTTAACGCTTCCTACTTTAGTGGTTTCGGCACGTTTTCAGTATTCGTGCTGCCCTATTTTAGAGAGCGTACCTTCGAAAGTACTGATGGCCGTCTTCGACCACCTGTTGCTGTAGGAGAAGCCTTGTACGAGTCAGATGGTGAGCAAAGCCATGTTGATTATGCGCTGAGATGGCAAGCAAGTATCAGTGATTGGGAAGTGGGGCTATCTTACTTTTCAGGTACAAGCCGAGAGCCAGAACTTGTTACCATCGTGAATGATGAAGGTCAGCCAGAAATTCTTCCCTATTACGCACAAATCAATCAAGTAGGCGTTGATTTACTGAATGTTTATGGGGCATGGTTACTTAAATTTGAGTCGATATATCGAGAAGGGCAGTCGGAAGATTTTGCTGCGGTAGTCACAGGTTTCGAGTACACCACACAAGGTATCTTCGACACGCAATATGGCCTTGGCGTATTAAGTGAATATCAGTTTGATGAGCGCAAAGATAACTTTTTTGCTTTAGGTCAAAACGACCTTATGGTGGGCTTGCGGTTTATATTCAACGACATTGACGGAACAGAAGTGTTAATGGGGTACGTTCAAGATTTAGATGAATCGAGTACCTCTAGTGCATTTATTGAAGCGTCCAGTCGTATTTCACCCCATTGGCGATGGAAACTGGATGGCTATTTCTTTTCAAGTGATGATACTGACGATACTTTTTATTTCCTAAGAAGAGATGATCATCTTCAATTTACCCTTGAGTACTTTTTTTAGTACAAGGCGTTATTTCTGATTTAAATTTAGCATTTACACTCGTAACCCTAGCTATTTAATAATAGGGTTATTCTTTTGTGGTTCTAACTTGAGGTTTTAATGAAGCAGTTTGTTGTTGGTTTTATAGCGCTTTTTTTTATATTTAACGCACACAGTGCTTCTACCAACTACGGTATTGCTTCAGTGGGGTATAGTGATTTTGAGTTCACAAATGTCGAGAATAGCGGGCTAACTTATAGTGTTGCTTTCGGGCGCCAAATTCATAGGCAGTGGTATGCAGAAGTGGGGTACCTTAATTTAACTAACGATAGTGACAATGACACCAAGCTTTCGGGTGACGCGCTTTACCTTGCAGTGCTCGGAAAAGCAAACAGTCAGTATGGGGAACTGTATTATAAATTAGGGGTTGCTAACGTTGATATTGCAAGTACCCGCTACTGTGGCAATTCAGAGTTTTCTGGTGATGCATGCTCATTTGATGAGGGTGTGGTTGCAGGTATTGCTGGCCTTGGATTTGATTATTATGTTGGTCTAAAATCTATGGTGCGACTTGAATACATTTATCTAGGTGGCGAAGACAACCTTTCAACGCATTTAGTGTCTTTGGGCTTTCGCTACAATTTTTAATCGCCAAAAGGGTAGGGCGACTAAATACATACAAAAATAGCGGTGTAATCCAAACGCTATTATTCAGCGTAAAAAGAGTGGCTAGTCAAAAACTAAGGAGCCATTTATGAAAAACGAATTAGACAGTAAATTTCTATTACAGGTGTTTGAAAAAATCCGAACCAACGGCGATAAGAAAGAAGATCAATACCACCTAAATGGCATTGTTGCGTACACCGACCTAGATGGCTACACGTTATTTATCGAAGATAAAAACTGCAAATTGCAATTTGGCTTCCATAATCAATATCACTTTGATTATGAAACTAACGACCACTTTCATACTTTTGAGAAAAAGCTGAAACAGATTGATAAAGAGTACGGCGCTGACTAAATAGGCTGATTGGGGAGAGCAACCCTCTTTAAAAATCTCACTTTATCGAAATTAGCAAATCAATGGATGGGACATTAAAAACAAAATCCTACGGCAGTAGTGTCGAATTATTCCACCAACGCACTTTCGACTTTAATTTGGTCTGCTACAATAGCGCTCCTCTTAATTTGTTAGGAATAGAGTGCGTTGGCTGCGGCAATTAAGGCTCCTAAATTCAAACTGTCTTTTCTTACTCCGAAATTTTGGCCTGTATGGCTAGGAGTATTTCTTCTTTATATCATCACTTGGCTCCCTCTTCCTGTCATACGGTTTATTGGCGGTGGTGCAGGTAAACTGATTGCGAAAATTGTTCCTAAGCGCGTTCGCGTGGCAAAGCGAAACCTTGAACTTTGGAACCCGTCGTTGTCAGAGTCAGAAGTGCAAGCGCTATTAAAAGAGAACGTGCGAAGAACCGGAATGGCCTTGTTTGAAACCGCTATGGGGTGGTGGTGGCCTGATTGGCGAGTAAAAAAAGCCATAGAAATTGAAGGTGCTGAGCATGTTGAGGCTGCCATAGCTAGCGGCAAAGGTGTGTTTGGCATGGCACTGCACAACATGAACCTTGAATTTGCATGTAGGGGAATTGGGTACTTCCACCCTAGTATCGCCTTCTATAGGAAGCATAATAATCCGCTAGTCGACTATTTACAGTACCATGGTCGTAATCGCTCAAATAAGTACATGATTGATAAGCGTAATGCAAAGGCCTTGTTAATGGCATTGGAAGACAAAGAACTGTGCCTATACCTTCCCGACCAAGACTATGGACCAAAGCAAAGCGCATTCGTCCCTTTTGGGGGAGTTGCTGAAACCGCGACCACCACAGCCACATTGATGTTTATTCGTCGCTCTACCAGTGTGCCTATGATGATTACGTCTCAGTACACTGCAAAAGGTTACAAAATCAAAATATACCCTCCATTGACCCATTTAGGGAAAATGGACGATATTGCTGCATTAACGGAATTGAACACGCATATCGACAAGGCAATTAAAGAGCAGCCTGAAAGTTACTTATGGATGCACAAGCGTTTCAAAACCAGACCCAGTAAAGACACACCGTCATTGTACTAACGGAGCAGTTACCTATTATACCGTTAGGTGTACAATGACTGATGTAGGGCGTTTTTTGTGCACAAGGTAAAAGCGAGGTAAGCTGTACTTTGGGTTTAAGTTATTGGAAGCATTAATAAAGTCATGGCTAAAAAGGTTTATTCAAATACATTATTTTGGGCGCGTCACGTAGCGCTGGCATTCGTATTGATAGTGATTGCGGGTGTGATGATATATTTGCAACAAAATAACAGTGATGACGTTCCTGCCGGTAAACCCGCTGAAGAAAAATCGGTGGCTAAGGGATTGAGCGAGTTTTACCGCGAATTTAGAATGTCTTCCACCGATCCCGTTAAGGAAGAGCAGGGTAATTTTGTTATAGAAACTGGCGGCGTTGACCCCCAACTCGATAGCAAACTTGAAAGCATGTCTAGCCTGAATACGACGGTAGACACTAGCTGGACCGGCGAGCAAAAATTCCGCACCTTCAAAGAAGGGAGCACATTGCGAGAGGCTATCTCTACTTTTGCGCAAGCGGAAGGCATGCAGCTGATATGGAATTTAGAGCAAGATTTCATAATCAAACATCAGTTTCAGTTGGATAACACGGTAGCTGGGTCGTTGGCAAAAATTGCTAGCGCTATCGACAGTAGTTTCGAAGGGGAGGTAAATGCCTATCTTTGCCCTGAGCAACGTTCATTGGTAGTGACCGCTGAAGAGACAGAGTTTTTATCTACCCGATGTACCCTAGTTCGCTGATTATTAGTTAAATCAAAGGAGAGCTACTGCTCACCTTTATTATCATTACTGCTATCAATGCTATCAATGCTAGCATTACTATTGGTTCAGCTGTCGGCAGCACTGCCAAATAACGCCTGCCAATATTCACTTACTGTTTCTCTCATTTGGCTCAAATGTTCGGTTTGTTCTGCATACTTAGTGTCTGCAAGGGTCAGGTGATGATATTGTTCTCTTAGCGCAAGGTAAGCTTGTTGTAGCGCGTGAGATTGTTTTTCATCAATAATGCCTGCGTTACGGGTCGCATCTAGTAAACGCAAATTATCTGAAAATTCAGTCAAGCTCTCAATCTTATTCGCATGTGCTAATACCCAGTATTGAGTCATAAATTCAATATCTGCTATGCCCCCCACGCACTGTTTTAAATCGACTTTTTGATTGCTGGTAGAGAGTAAATGTTTGCGCATTTTTGCGCGCATTTCACTCACTTCAGTAGATAGCGTAGCCTGGTCTCTTTGAATAGACAGAATGTTGTGACGCACAGTATTAAACGCACTAAGCAGCGATATATCACCGCAAATACCGCGGGCTCTCACTAGCGCTTGATGTTCCCATGTCCACGCCTCTTCTTGTTGGTAGCGCTCAAATCCATCAATGTGACAACAAAGTAGGCCCGCGTTACCAGATGGCCGCAAGCGTAAGTCTGTTTCATATAACTGACCAAACAAGGTTTTAGTATTCAGTAAGTGCATAATTCGCTGAGCAAGTTTGATGTAAAACTGCTGGGCTTCAATAGACTTAGCCCCATTGGTAGAGGACTGACGAGGCGCATTGTGCAAAAACACAAGGTCAAGATCAGAGCCATAACCAAGCTCGTAGCCACCCAGTTTGCCATAGCCAATAACTGCAAAGCCCAGCTCGCCATCGTTCAAATGACTCGGCACGCCAAAGCGCGCTGAAATTTGGTGCCACGCCGCTTCAATAACTTGCTCAAGCAAGACTTCCGCTAATACGGTAAGTTTATCGCTTACATTCGCAATGGGTAGCGAGCCACTGATATCACTGGCTGCAATGCGCAGCTGCTGACAAAGCTTAAACTGTCGCCATGTGTCCATAGCAAGCTCAACATCGTCGTGTTCAACCCGTAGCATGGTTTGCCGTAACTCTTGCGCGTATTCGTATTTGCTGGTGGTAATATCTGAATTTTGCTGTTGCAAATAGAGTGGGGTGAGCAGTTCATCTAACAGCAGCGGGAAGCGTTTGATTTCATTTGCTATCCACTCACTCCTGTCACACAGTTTTACCAACTGTTGCAGAACATTGGGGTTTTCCAGTAATAAATCTAAATAGGTTGTCCTGCCGGTGATCGCATCTATCACGCCGAAGATTCGTTTTAGTACATTGTTTGCTTTACTGGGATCGAATTTAATCAGCACATACAATATTTCCGGGATGAGTTTATTTAGCGTGTCTTCGCCTTTTTGACCCATTCGATATCCGCGCTGATTCGTTTTAAATTCTTGTAACTGGGTACAAATACCTTGCGCTTCGTCTACGCTAATAAAAGGGGTTAGCGTGATGCTAAATTCTTCTTTATCGAGGGAAAGTTGCCAAGCATCGCGGCAGGCATCAAATAAGGTATCTTCGCTAGTATGAGTATCTTGTGCTTCTTCAACTAATTCATTGAAGTGCCCATGTATTCTAGACATAGTGTTTTGCAGTTTTGCCATAAATTCATCATATGAACTGAAACCAAGCACGGCAATTAATGCGTTTTTCTCCCACTCACTACCAGGCAATGTTTGAGTTTGTCGGTCTTGGCATTGCTGAAGCGTGTGCTCAATTTTACGAAGAAATAAATAGTCTGTCCGTAGTTGTTCAGTCACATCAGACTCTACAACTTCAAATTCGGCAAGCTTATCAAGGGTAGTAAGTAGCGACTTACTTTGTAACTCAGGCTCTCTGCCACCATGAATAAGCTGAAAGCTTTGTGCGAAAAATTCAACCTCGCGAATACCGCCCGCACCAAGCTTAATGTTATTGCTCAAACGCCTACGTCTAATTTCCGTAGCAATAAGGTGCTTCATGCTTCTAAGCGCATCAATAGTGGTGAAGTCTAGGTAGCGCCTGAAGGTAAAGGGCTTAAGTATGCCGTTTAGCGAAGCTACATCAGTAGAATCATCATTATTGATCACCCGCGCTTTCACCATTGCAAAACGTTCCCAATGACGACCTTGCTCTTGATAATAATCTTCCATGGCGTCAAAGTGCATCACCAAAGGCCCCGACTCACCGAATGGCCGCAGTCTCATGTCTACACGATAGACTTGACCATCCGGAGTAACCTTGTTGAGCGCTTGTATCAATTTTTGCGCTAAGCGGGTAAAAAATTGCTGATTTTCAATAGGTTTCTTTTCACCATTTGTCATGCCTTTTTCGGGGTAGGCAAAAATCAAATCGATATCTGATGAAAAGTTAAGTTCGCGGCCGCCTAATTTCCCCATGCCCAAAATGTACATGTGAATAGAGCCATTTTCACCACAAGGCACACCATGTTTGTCACTTAGCATAGTGTAAAGCCATTGGTAAGCGGATGTAATTAATACATCAGCTAACGCCGAAACCTGCGTTAACGATTGTGTAATAGTCTGTTTGTTAAGTCCGTCACGCGCGGTGATAGCAGCCATATGAAAATGGCGGGATTGGCGAAGTGCGCTAAGCAGCTCGTCTTCGGATTTAACATTTTCCAGCTTTTGCGTAACAGCATGATTGTAAAAGCTTTGTGGCTCGTCAGGAATCGATTCAACCAGCATAGCGCCAACCCACTCAGGGTGCTGAAGGCAAGTCTCTGCAAAAAATAGCGATCGGCCGAATAGGGTAGTGAGATCATTTTGATAATGGGCTAAGTCACTATTAACGTGCTCATTATCTGAAAGCTTTTCCCAGGTTTCGTTAGCTTGTTGTGCATTGCTCATGGTAATTGTGTTGTCTGTTGGCATAATACTGGCTTCGACAATAATAAATATTTCAAAACATTGAGATAAAAAGAGTCTGTCACAGTTTTTGGGGCGTAACCACCCTAAGGTTGTGTTTAGGTAAAAGGAGTAATATTACGTGGATGCTTTAATTAAACTCGTGCCGCTAGGTTCTGACTTATGGATTTACCTTGCCATCGATGTAAGTATCGCCCTAGCACTGTTGGTGGTTATGAAGTGGGTGACTGGGCTTGTGAGAAAGAACTCAGTGACCGAAGAGCTTGGTATTAAAGACAATTTTGCTTTTGGTATTAGTATAGCCGGTGGCATGTTGTCGCTTTGTATCGTACTTAGTTCGGTAGTAGGTCGTCATATCGGCCAGGGTTACAGTGAAGCCGCTACAGGTATGGTGACATTCGGTATTGTTGGTATTCTGCTAGTGAAGTTTGGTCGTTTTGCTCATGACAAGTTAGTACTCAACCGCGTAGATACCCACGCTATGATTTCAGAGCGCAGTGTAAGTGTTGCACTGGTAGATGCTGCAAGCTTAGTGGCCAGTGCCATCGTGCTTAAGAATATTATGGTATGGGTAGATGGTAGTGACATGAATGCCATTATTGCCATCGTGACAGGATTCTCTGTCGTACTTACCATGTTACTGGTGATGACCCGTATTTTAGAAGTACGCTATGCAAAAGATAACCAAAACGACTCCTTTCAAGGCGCGCTTCGAAAAGGTCAGTTGGCGTTAGCCATAGAACACTCGGGCAATTTACTAGGCACTGCTATGATTGTTTCAGCAGCGAAAAACTTACTAATTTATAACCCTTCAGGTTATGTAAGTAACGTAACTGGCTGGTTAGTGGTAAGTGTAGCGTTAGCTATCGCATTGCATATATTAGTGCTTATTAATAAAAAAGTGATCATGTTTGGTATGAACTTTAGACAAGAAGTCGACCAGCAACATAATGTTGGCGTAGCTTCACTTGGCTTTACATTAAGCATTGGTACTGCCATGGTGATAAATGGTGTACTGGGCGGTTAAAGCAATTTTCAAGCTGTCAGCGTAACGTTGACAGCTATGACCAAACTAAATACTACTGATAATTAGAAGGGCAAATGTACTGGCTGTTGTCGCATAGGGCGATACATAGGCTTTTAGGCAAAACCTTCTGTTTGACGATAGCCCGTTTTTTCTCTTTAGAAAGTTGCTTTACCTTGTATTCAACTTTCGAGGCTGTCGACCTATCTCCAATTAAGAAAATGGCCCTAAATTGAAGCGGGCCTTTTCCCTTTAAAGCCCGCGCGCCACCAACAATTTCACCTCGATGCTGGGATATTCTTCGTTCCGGCGAAGTCGTAATGCCCGTATACAATTGCCCCAGTTTATTTTCTATAAGATAAAGATACCAAGTTGAAGGCTGCTGGTGGGTATTCACGTTGTTGGCTGTTATACTCATTGGCAATTTGAAATACATCGATAAAGTTGTCTCATCAATGATTTTACCAGATTTTAGTAAAGCGAAAGTGCTTATTGTAGGTGACCTAATGTTAGACCGCTATTGGAGCGGTGGCACAGGTCGTATTTCCCCTGAAGCGCCTGTTCCTGTAGTGAATGTGCAGTCTTCTGAAGACCGCCCAGGCGGCGCGGCAAACGTGGCTGTTAACGTGGCTACCCTTGGGGCAAAAGTCACCTTACTCGGTATGTGCGGTAACGATGAAAATGCCAAACTACTACGTGAGCGCTTAGAGTCATATTATATCGACTGCCAGTTTTTTGCGGTTGAAGGCCAAGATACAATAACTAAGCTTCGAGTGATGAGCCGTAATCAGCAATTGCTTCGGTTAGATTTTGAAAAGAGCTTTGCTGATTCAGATAAATCTGAACTAGAAAGCGCGTTCGATGGCGCCCTTGATGATGTTGATATTGTTATATTATCTGACTACGCCAAAGGGTGCTTAAGCAACCCCCAAGCGCTAATCCAAGCAGCTAAAGCAAAAGGTAAGCGCGTTATTGTCGACCCTAAAGGCAGTGACTTTAAAAAGTACGCTAACGCTACGCTTATCACACCGAACATGGAAGAACTAAACCATGTGGTAGGTGAGTCTACTTCTGAGAAATCATTAGTATCAAATGCACAGCAGGTTAAAACTGAGCTTAATTTGGATGCGCTACTGCTAACCCGCTCTGAACAAGGGATGACCTTGTTCGAAGGAAACAATGCAGAGTTTCATTTACCTGCAAAGGCCAAAGAAGTTTATGACGTAACGGGTGCCGGCGATACTGTGGTATCAACGCTAGCCGTGGCGCTCGCAAGCAAACTACCTCTGCAAGCGGCTTGTGTATTGGCCAACTTAGCGGCCAGTGTGGTGGTTGGGAAATTAGGTACGTCTACCGTTACCAATACCGAGTTAGCGCTAGCCTTAGGTGAACAATCTGTGCATCTCGATGGCGGTGTGATGACCGAAGGTCAGCTTGAGATGGCGATGGCTGCGGCGAAAGCTAGGGGCGAACGTATTGTAATGACGAACGGTTGTTTCGATATTCTCCATTCTGGTCATGTGGCTTATTTAGAAGAAGCCGCGCAGTTAGGTGACCGGCTTATTGTGGCAGTAAACACCGATGCTTCTGTGACGAAACTTAAAGGCCCTGGAAGGCCTGTAAACAACACTAATCGCCGTATGGCAGTACTAGCTGGCTTAAGTGCAGTTGATTGGGTTGTGCCCTTCACTGAAGATACGCCACAGCGATTAATTGCCTCGTTATTGCCAGATATATTGGTGAAAGGTGGTGATTATCAAATCGATGAAATCGCTGGCGGTAAAGAAGTGATTGCCAATGGCGGCGAGGTCCAAGTGTTAACGTTTGAAGATGGCGTTTCTACCACCGGGATCATTGAGCGTATAACACGAAACAAGTTAACCTAGCATTTTCGTCGCTACCTCAATCTTTATTTCAGTAAATATAAAATGTAGTCGTTTGCTAGCCCCTGAGTTAATCGGTGAGCTAGCAATGTGAGCAGTTTTTCAAACGGATATCAGCATGTACGAAAGTTACTACGGACTTAACGCTAAACCTTTTCAGTTAACACCAGACCCAGGCTTCTTTTTTGCCAGTAAGTGGCATAAGCGCGCCATGTCATACCTTCAGTACGGGTTGTCGCAGGCAGAAGGGTTTATTGTTATCACAGGTGATATTGGTACGGGGAAAACCACCGTCGCGAATAGTTTGCTGGCTGAAATTCAAGACGATATTTTTGCAGCCCAAATAGTCACCCCTAAACTGTCTCCTGATGAGCTGGTTAAAATGGTGGCGTCAAAGTTTGATATCAACACTGACGGAAGAAGCAAAGCTGAAATTTTAAAGATGCTTGAGGTGTTCTTATACGACCTAAGCACCCAAGGGCGCCGCGCATTACTGCTTGTTGATGAAGCGCAGAACTTACCCTTAGAGTCTATTGAAGAGCTTCGTATGCTGTCTAACTTTCAGCTTAATGGTAAGCCATTGATACAAAGTTTTTTATTAGGGCAAGAAGAGCTGCAACCTATTTTACGAGCACCCAATATGGAGCAGTTCAGGCAGCGTATAGTGGCTTCATGCCATTTAGCGCCGCTCACGTTAGATGAGTGCAAAGAGTATATTGAATATCGCTTACATCATGCTGGCTGGAACGGCGAAGATTTATTTTCAGAAGGGGCCTATGAGCGTATTTATCAGTTTACCCGCGGTGTGCCCCGCAAAATAAACACGCTGATGGATCGTATCATGCTGTTTGGCTTTTTAGAGGAGCTTAAAAGCTTTGATGAAGAGGCGGTAAGTGAGGTAATAGATGAAGTTAAAGCTGAAATGTTTGAGCCTGAGAGTGGGTTGGGCCATTCAACGTCCCAAACTCATGACTTTGCAGAGCACCCTGAAAACAAAACGATTATGACTCCCGGTGGGAATATCATACGAGATAGTAAGTACTATCTTGATATGTTGGCGGAGTTAGTAGATGCGTTAGACGATGCAATATCGCATAAGGTTAAAATGACGCAGTATGTAGATAAACTAATGAAGAAGAAGTTTAAAACGTACGTAAGACTGAAGAGTACTGATAAAAGTGAGTAGAGGTGCTAGAAAAATGCGTTTCCACTCATTGTCGATAAGGATTAGTCGAAGGTATAAGTTAAAGATGCTGTAATTCTTCTATCTTTATAGTTATTTCCGAACTGGGCAATGCCAGAGTTCAAATCACCTGATTGGTCCAGAACCGTCACTTGCAAGCTTGTAACTAGGTGCCGCCCCAACTCTCTTTGTATGCTAACACTACTGTTCCAATTGTCTGTTTCTCCTCTGGCGCTTATATCTCCCGAACGTTGTTCGATATTGGCAAAGGTTATATTTGTGCTTAATGTTGTGTAGCTGCCAAGGCTATAAGCTAGGCTAGTACCAAATGAATATGTTCTTCTTAATCTGTCTTGGTCAAGGTAATCATCTTCAGCATACCGCCAAGACAATCCTAACGTTAGCCTAGAAAAGCTATAACCAGCCTGAGCATTTGCCCCTTTGCGAAGAATTATGCTGTCGTCGAATTCCAAATTTTGGGAAGTGATTTCTACAAGCTGTTCAGACGCAGTTGGACTATAGCTCAAGCTGTTAGGCTGAAAGCATTCTGAAATAGACGCTGATGATATAGGACAGACAAAAACGCCTAGACTTTCCGGATCTGAAAGCAAACGTGACGTATTCGTCACTTCTTCTGAATAAGCAAATGATGATCTAAAGTGTTTAGAGTTATAATCGATATTGGCAGAAGCTGAGTCACCGTAAAATCGTCTTCCGAACGTCGCGCCTATCGAAGTTCTGGAGCTGAGTGCCCAAGAAAATTCTGCACCAACAAAGTCCTCATCGTCTTCTTCTATGCTCGAGTTACTCCGATTAAACGTGACGGCAATGTATCGAGTTTCACTTTGTCGATAGACTAGGCCTGCACCATAGCTTGTATACTCACGGACTGTGCTAGACGTATCATCTCTATTAGAAATTTGGTTTGCTTCATGTTGGGCAGCAAATCTTAATCCAAAATCGTTGTACAGAAGTGCATCTAAAAAGGCGTCACCCTCGCGAGTTATAAAACTACCAGAGCTATTCTGCGCACGGTCGGTATTTTGGTAGGCACCTTCTACATTCCACACTACGCTTTTGACTTTATCGCCATTTGATGCGCTTCCTGAGAGGCTTATCGTATCATTATCCAAAGCCTGGCCATCGACCAATGATGAGCGCTCTGAAGCCACGTCGGAGTAGCTGGCCACACCGTTTAATGCAACCCAATCGCCTTGTTGAATATTTAATTGTGCTAAAACTCTATTCGAGCGTGTTTTGCTAAGAGAATCAGAATTACTTAGAAAATCAGATACTAGATAGTTTGCAGAGCTGGTATTCCTATAAGCAAGAGCACCTGACGCCGAGATGACAAGTAAACGTTCTAGCGGTGCCCATTGTCCCCCATAGGAATACTCCGTATAGCTTTGCTCTCCATCCGATATGTCATTACTACGCTGTAAGTACGTCAATTTACTAGACCAAGCTCCTGAAAGAGTAGGTGACTGATAAGTAGCGTTTAATGTTGGGACTATTTTAAGTGTATCAATTGAAAAATTACCCAGAGACTCAGAGCTAACGTTTTGATGAATATAATCCGCATTTGTAGAGCCGCTCAATTCAACATTAGCGTAAAGTGAGCAGCTAAAAAGTGCCGAAAAGATAGCGGCTATTGGTTTAAGGTTCCTTGTAAGAGATATAGCCAAATGTGCTCTAATCTTCCCGCTCAGAATAATAGTATCCATAATATCCGCTTCCATCGGTGTCATAATGCACTGATTTGTTAACTACAAATCCAATTGCCATATCAGGGTTCAATCGTTCTACAGACATTTTAACGTCACTAAGTTTCGCTTTACCTTCCTCTACTACAACCACTGCTTGACCTGCGAAATTAGCTAAAATAGCGCTTTCATTAATACCGATAAGAGGAGGCGTGTCGAAAATAACGATTCGATCAGGGTATCGGTTAGCAAATTCATCAACTGTTTCATGCATTTTATGACTAGCAAGCATCTCCGTAGAAAGGTGATGCGAGCGACCAGCAGGAATAATTTTCAATTTGTCGATATTGGTAGAGTAAAGTACCTCAGAAATATCGTCGACCTCACCGACAAGATACTCCATTAACCCTTTGCGCCTTTCCAAACCTAATGTGTTTAGCACATTAGGTTTAAGAACGTCTGCGTCAACTAACAGGACGGTTTTATCTTGTTCTGCTGCAATACTCAATGCGAGGTTTGTCGCAGTGAATGTTTTACCTTCAGAAGGGCGACTGCTTGTAACCATTATTATATTAGGGTTATGAAGGGTTTTAGCGAGTGGGCCAAAAGCGTTAGCGAGTAACTTTCGCTTAATTTCTCGGTACTCTTCGTTAATTTGCCTACGCTCACCAGAAAGAGAGATGTGACCATTACCGCTTAGCCTCTGGAGATTAATTTTAAAACTACTTTTGGGGGATGTAGTCTCTGGCTTAGCAGCGTCAGTGGCTTCACGTTGAGGTTCGGGAACGTTATTACTTGCGCTTTCCTCATTCGAGTTATTTGCTAAAGCGTTTTTCTGTTTTTGTTTTAACAATGCTTTTTCAATTGTATTAGACATTAGAAAAACCTCTCGATTAAATTAATATTCATCATCTCTGCGGCCACTAATATACCATATTGCAGCAGAATCATCCCGCAGGACAAGGCGAAGATTAATAATCTAAATTTGTTTTTTTTCTGAATGTTCACAATATTCAAATGGCTGACCGTTCCCCAAATTGGATAATCAGATAGGCTGTTTAATTGTTTAGGTCTAATTAATATAGGGGAAAGTTGACTCACTAGAAACGCTACGCCTACACCAGAGCCAAAACCAGCAAGTAATACTGCGGTGTATAGGATGAGTCTATTTGGGCCTGACGGCGAACTGGCGGCAAGAGGCGGCTCTATAATACGAAACTGGAGTTCTTCAGCAGAAACCTCTGCCCGTCTTGAAAGCCCAGCGGCTTCTCGGCGTGACAATAATTCTTCGTATTTCTTCTTCGTTATTCCATAGTCTCTATTTAGCGCTGAAGACTCGGCTTCAATCTGTGGGATTAAGTCGACTTTAGATTCAAGCTCAGCAATTTTATTTTGTAAATCTGTCTCTTTTACCTCTAATGAAGCAACCTCGCTTTGAAGTTTACTCATTTCAAGCCGGATTTCCTGAGTTAGATCATTAAGGGGTAATTGGTCTTCTTCGTCAACACTTGAAAGGAATGCATCAATTTCTCGTTGGCGGGATTTTTCCAGACTAGATAAAAGCAAGTTAGCTTCAACCACATCGGGATGTTTTTCAGTAAATCTTAATTGAAGGCGGTCTAATTCTTCCTCCAGTTTTCGGATACGGTCATCATACCGTGTTTTTAAGCCTGAATTTTCTTGGTTAGATACAGCAAAGCTATCCGTTGCAGATGTTTTCTTGATTTGTGATCTAAGAGAATCTACCTGTTGCTTAGTCTGTTTTATATTCAAGCGAGTAAGCTCAAGTTCTGCATTGAGGCTTTGAAGACTGCTATAATATGTACCAGAAAGGGGAAGTATATTGTTGTACTGCCGTTTGAATTGGGCGAGTCGCTGTTCAGCTTCACTTAGTCGGCTTTCATATTCAGCTATTTGTTCTTCTAAGAAACGCCCCGCAGTATCAGTGTCTCGGCGGTTGTTTCCTAACGAGCCTTCTACAAAAAGGTCTAACGTTTCTTGCACAACCCGCTGAGCTGTAATCGCGTTAGCATTAGCAAATGAGATGTTATAGATATTGTCCCTGCCAGCTGAACGCAAAACAATTGATGAAGATAGTTGGGTTACTAAGTCTTCAAACTCTCGTTCTGAATTAGTGGTGATATCTAAATCACTCTCTCTGGCAATCGTTTCAACATTGGTTCTGCTTAAAAGCGTCCTAGCCATCATTTTGACTTCTTGATCGGGGTTGGACTGAATAGCAAGACCTTTCAAAAGTGGCTGGAGCACCGAACGGGTATCAACGTAAACCTTTGCTGTAGAGGTGTATTGATCGGGCAAGTTGGCAACCATGAAGAAGCCAATCGGGCAAATCATCCATGACATAATAATGACATGACGTTTCTTAATCCAAATCCCTTTTAGTAAATCTAAAAATTGGAGTAAGGTTTGTTGTAAATCCTGCATTTAAATGTTCCGTTTACTACTTAGAACTAAAACCAAGCTTCTGGAATAATAATTATATCGCCAGGGAGAATGTCTACATTTTGTTGAATGTCGCCGCTTCGAATTAAGTCGTCAATACTTAAGGAAAATGTGGATTGCTGACCATTGATCACGCGTACTAATTTTGCGTTATTACCGTCGGCAAACTCAGTTAATCCGCCAACAGCTATCATTAAATCGAGTAATGTCATGTGTTCAGTATAACTGACCGCGCTTGGGTTAGTGGCTTCCCCAATAACTCTTACTTGCTCACTTAACGGGCCAGAAAAGTTATTAACACTCACGGTAACGCGAGGGTTATTAATATAAATTGATAACTGTTCTTCAATTTCGCGAGCCAGCATAGAGGGCGTGCGTCCTGCCACATCGATATCTTCGACCAATGACGTGGTTACTTTCCCATCAGGTCTAACAATAAACTGACCGGATACTTCAGGGTTTCGCCAAACGAAAATGGTTAGCGAGTCGCCAGGGCCGATTAGGTATTGATATTCATTTACATCGGTTGTTAATGATGCTCTGGTGGTAGCTTGGGGGAGAGTTGAAGTATTCGAGCACCCAACAAGTATTGAAACTAGTAAAAATGCAAAGCTTAAATGCATGTTTTTTAAACGAAACATAAGAGATCATCCTACACTCATTATGGTTAAATTGTAGCTTTCGGTGTTTACCCTACGGCAAATCTCACTATAATGCCAATAACAATTCTAGTCTATTAGAATAAATCCCTCTATGATGGGGATTAGTTCGTAGTATTAAGGGGCCAGGGGTGGCAGTAAATAAGCGAAATCAAAATAAGCGCTCTAATATTCTTGTAGTAACAGAAGCGCTACTTATAGCTTATATGGGATACATTACGTACTTTATCCTCACACAGGTTGGGCTTGTTTCGAAAGTTCCACCGGAAAAGCTGATCATTAACGTAGGTTTACTTACTGTATCGATTCTTCTTTGCTCACTGTCTGTGGGTCTGTATGAAGCAAAACTTAGGGAAACTTTTCGCGGCATTATAAGACGGATTTTTGTCAGTGTGGGGCTAAGTTACTTCCTTGTTGAAATCGTCAGTAGGGCGTTGTTCGATAATCTGGTGATGGATGCCTATTTCCTGCCGGCTGCCGTATTTTCGATTATCATCACACTGGTCATTTTTCGCTACTTTACGAACCGCTTAGGGCTTTTAGGTTTAGGTAAAGTTCGTATAGTGGTGCTAGGGGCGGGTGAAAGAGCATCAATTATTGAAAAGCGGATGCGTCGCGATGTGGATAGAATCGGATTCGAAATGGTTGGGTTTGTGCCTATCCCTGGTGATAACCGAGAAGACGGTATTCGCAGAGAAAAAATCGTTCACATAAAGGTGGATGAGAACTTTCAGCAGTTTATAAACGACAATGATATTGAAGAAATTGTCATTGCGTGTGATCAACGTCGTGGCACCTTGCCCGTTGAAGTCCTTTTTGAATGTCGCCTGCGTGGTATTGAGGTTACCGAATTACTCGACTTCATGGAAAGGGAGACGGGGCAAATTGTAGTAAACTTGATGTATCCAAGTTGGGTTATCTACTCAAATGGTTTCCAGAGCCAAAATTACCTCAGAGATGCGCTTGACTACAGCCTTAACGCTTTACTGGCACTTTTTGTGTTTATATTTGTATGGCCAATCATGCTCACTACTGCACTCATCATCTATCTTGATGACGGTCGACGCACCGGGGTATCGGTGTTTTATGCTCAAGAGCGAGTTGGTTTAAATGGGCAGCTGTTCAAAATACTGAAGTTTCGAAGCATGCGACCTGATGCCGAAAAAGACGGTGCTAAATGGGCAAGTAAAAATGACGATCGAGTAACGCGAATTGGGCATTTCATTAGAAAGTATCGTATCGACGAACTACCTCAATTACTTAATGTGTTTAAAGGTGAAATGTCTTTCATTGGTCCTCGCCCTGAAAGGCCTCAGTTTGTTGAGCAGTTAGTAAAAGAAGTACCTTATTATAACCAGCGCCATAATGTTAAACCCGGGTTGGCTGGTTGGGCGCAACTCAATTACCCCTATGGGGCAAGTGTGGAAGACTCCATGGAAAAGCTTAAGTTCGACCTTTATTACGTTAAGCATCAAAGTCTTCTACTAGATATTCTTATACTTATCAGAACTGTTGAAGTGGTGTTATTTGGAAAAGGCAGATAGCCTTCAAATATTCAAATAGGGATTAAGAGTATGCTAGCAAGGAATGGCCTAATTGCGTTTGTTACAATGGCTACGGTCATATTGGGTTGGGCGTTATTAAACTTTCCCGTTATGAAGACATTGTGGGATAACGGCTTTGACGACGGCACGTACTCTCACGCTTACTTAATACCCGTTATTATTTTATATCTGATATACACTGCAGCTGAACAGCAAAAACTGATTTTTAGAACAAAAATTAGTTATGGATGGTTAGCTGCAGGCATTGTTATTGGTGGTTTATTTTGGATAAGTGTCTGGTCTCAAATTAGCCTTCTGTATTGGTCATTGTCCCTTTCGCTGCTTATTCTTTTGAGTTTACAAATTTTTAGATTGAGTTGGTCGCTCATATTTCCCCTCTCGTACTTAATTTTCATCTATCCCTTTTGGGGGGCATTCGCCGGCTTTTTTCAAGAACTTTCTGTATTTATGGTGACATTTATCATGTCATTTACGGATATTCCCGTTTTTGTAGAAAATGAATTTGTTACTATTCCAGCAGGTGTATTTGAAATCGCAAGGGGGTGTAGTGGTTTGCGGTATATCATCGTATCGCTTGCGATAAGTTCACTTTACGTATTTCTTTACCTTAGAACATTTAAAAGCGCTTTTATCTTCATATTGTTTGCAATCGTAGGCGCATTAGTAACTAACTGGCTAAGAATAGTTTTCCTTATTCTTATTGGAGATTATACCAATATGGAAAGCTCTCTAATGACTGACCACAACAACTTTGGTTGGTATATCTATGTTCCCGTGGCACTAATTCAGTTTTATCTGGGGGGAAAATTAGAACAGGCAGACGAAAGAATGCGTGTAATCAATCCCGTCACCGAGGTATCACCTGAAGCAGCAGAAAAAAATTCGCCACTAACGGCAACAGTAGTAATAGCAACAGTAATGATTCTCTGTTTTTCATCATATGCAGCGCAAATGTCTATTCAAAATAGTACCGTCCTACCTGAAAATTGTGAGGCTGAGTTTGATACCCGAAATCATATCAATTTAGACGTACTCAATTACTCTTTTGTCTGCAGCGTTGCCAGTGATGTTAATAACGAGCAAAAGCGTGTCTTTTATTTCAATGCCGAAGAATTAGATAACAAAGCATCATTCTACTTAAATACCATTATACCTAGCGACCACACGTCAATATCGAAAGTGATTTCTGACGGGGAAAATCAGGTAGTAAGTCGTGACAAGGTGGGGGATTTTTGGCTTATTAAGTATGTTTATATCATTGACGGCCAAACGTTTTCTTCTGTACGGAATTTTAAACTTGCTCGAATTAAAAGCGCATTGAAAGGGGTTAATACTCATCGTTTGGTGGTGACCGTGACTAAATGCCCCGATGATTGCTCTTCATCGAGCGCTACATCCTCAAAGAACTCCCCACATGCCGGTTTTTAAGTGATGGAAGTGCGCATTTTAGACTCAGAACAACAAATAGTAGAGAGCAAGGAGTCTTGGCAGAAGCTTTATGCTAGTGCAAGTAACAGCAATGTTTTTCTTAGTTATGAATGGATAACGACATGGATAAGTGTATTTAAAAACTGTGTGTCGGTATTGGCGGTAGTGACAGTCTGGGATCTTGATGAGCTAGTATGCTTATTGCCTCTTTATAAACGAGCAGGGGACCGCGCTGGCGTATTCTGGTTTGTAGGTAGCGGAGAACCAGAAGCTGCAGAAGTATGTAGTGAAGGCCTGGATATGCTGTCAGCTCGGTTAATTAGTACCGAGATTAACCAACTACTCAAAAAGGCGATTGACACTATTGGCCTTAAGAAATTAGTTGTTTCAAACTCAACAGAAAAAAATCAAGTTAGCATGATGTTTGAATATTTAGGGTATAAAAACCTTAAGGAGTTCAAAGGGAATCGGTATTTTATTAATACCGGAGATAGTAAAACCAAGCTCGAAAAAAGAACTTTCCGCTATCTTAAGGCTGCTGAAAAGCGTGGTATTACCTATCATGTTGTAGAAAATGTTTCGGATTTAGAGCTTGCCTTTGATGAATTGAAGCGTCTTCACAATACAAAATGGCGTCGACCTGGACACCCTTCTATTTTTGACCACCCGTTATTTGACGCCTTTCACAATAGTGTTTTGCAAAAGCTTTTAGCAGTTGAAAAGTTGTCTTTAATCGCTATAAAAAAAAATGAACAAACGATAGCGGTTAATTATTCAATGATATCCGGTGATGACCTAGTGTTTTACCAAAGTGGAGTAGACACCTCTTTTAAACCCAATATTTCTCCAGGTATGCTTCTGCATTGCGCTCAACTTCGACAGGCCCGCATATTAAACCTAAATAATTATGACTTTTTACTATCAATGCCTCCTAGCTACAAAGAAGACATTACGGAATATAAACAACCCATTTACAGCTTCACTTTTCATAAGTACAGCACTACATTTTTCTTCGAGTGTTGGCGAACCGCTATTATGAAAGCATTAAGTTACCTAAGAGTTCGAATCTTAGGGAGAGTGTCATGGTAAATAACAAAAGTATGCAAATGAATAGTAATTCTGCCAATCATGCCTCTTTCGGGTTCTTCCTACTTGCGATTTATACTTTTTTACTGCTCGCTCGTCCTCACGAATGGCCGATATTTGATATTGAATTTCCATTATTGAGAACGTTTCTGATACTGACGTTTTTCTCCTATTTAGTGAGCTTCAGGCCGAAGATTTGGAATGTCCAATGTACGTTATTAATTCTACTGCTTTTCTCTATGTTGCTATCAGAAATTCGTGCTTTTCGCTATTTTAGCGACCTGAGTAAGTTAATAGAATGGG
This sequence comes from Alteromonas sp. KS69, assembly GCF_003989595.1. NCBI lineage: Bacteria > Pseudomonadati > Pseudomonadota > Gammaproteobacteria > Alteromonadales > Alteromonadaceae > Alteromonas > Alteromonas sp. KS69. Next base: position 197,785 of record NZ_PYHU01000003.1, read on the forward strand.
TTAACGCCAACATTATTCCGTTTATTCTCTACTTCAGTTTACTGAGCACGGTCAAACGCCAGAATGTGATTTTTTTCATATTTTTAAGCTCGTCATTAATTATGGTTCAGCACGCCTACAGCCAAATACAAAGCCCGACAGGCCAAGGATGGGCTGAGTCAGTGGTTTACCGTTATGATGGTGGTGGGGAGTCGGTTCAGGCCCGGTTTGTTGGTACTTTTAACGACCCCAATGATATGGGAATGTTTCTTGTCATGAATATGCCTGTCGCTGTGTACTTCCTCTTAACTGGCAAAGGCGTGGTGACTAAAGTGGGGGCGCTGGCCTCAGTCTTAATGCTATGTATGGGAGTATATTGGAGTGGCAGTAGGGGCTCACTTCTAGGGCTCTTGAGTGTTTTCTTTTGTTTGTTTTACATAAAATTCGGTAAAGTTAAAGCCATAATTTTAGCGTCAATAAGTATTCCAGGTGTACTCGTTGCGATGGGGACTTTTCGGAAAATCAGTAAGGATGACGAGAGCGCAAGTCAACGTTTAACCGCATGGTACGAAGGTATACAAATGCTTAAACATCGACCCTTATTTGGCTTCGGTAAAGAACGCTTTTTAGAATATCATTCGAAGGTTGCACATAATACCTATGTCACGGTAATGGCGGAGCTTGGAATATTCGGATATGTCATGTGGGCTATGTTTATGATTACAGCCCTTTATATGCTTTTGAGTGTTATGAAATGCAATGATGTTAGCCCTGGACATGAAGAGGCGCTTAAAAAAGAGCAGGTCTTAAGCCAGTACTTGTTGGTTGCTTTAATTGGGTACGCTGTTACTGCATTTTTCATCAGCCGCAGTTATATAATGGTCGTGTACATTTTTGTCGCAATGGTAGCGGCGATGTATTACCGAGTCGGAAAAATTACGCCACTTTCACTTAACGGCGGCATAATAAGAAAAATTGGTGGGTTAGCAGTCCTAAGTTTAGGGGCGCTTTACTTTGCCATAAGAATATTACTATCACTGTAAACATAGATGAGAACAATCAATTGAATCAACTAAAAGCTAGTATCATTGTTGCTATGTACAACGGTGAGGCAACGGTAGAAAAGACGCTTAACAGTATCTTAGCTCAAGCCTATGAAAACTATGAAATTATTATAGTGGACGATGGCTCCACAGACTCATCCAAACATGTTGTAGAAAAATACCTTGATAGCCCTAAAGTTCGATATGTCTTCAAAGAGAATGGCGGAGTAGCAGCCGCGAGAAATGTAGGCATTGAGTACGCGGAAGGGGATATCGTTGGCTTTTGTGATCAAGACGATTTGTGGAAGCCAAACAAGCTTGAAAAGCAAATGGAAGCGTTTGAGCAGCACCCTGATGTTGGCGTTGTTTACAGTTGGATTGAAGTTGATAGAAACGGTGATTTTAGTATTAGTAAGCCGCGCTTTGAGGGTGAATGTTTTAAAGCCTTATTAATGCAAAATTTTATTTCATGTTGTACTGGAATGGCGAGGCGAAATTTACTTCTAGAAATAGGAGGCTTCGACGAAAGTCGAGAATTGCATGGTGTTGACGATCGGCATGTGTGGCTTCGGTTAGCAAGAATTACGCGCTTCGGCGTAGTGAGTGAACCCTTGGCAACTTACGTAATCCATGGTGCCAACTACTCACTCAATGAGGCAAAAATGCTTACAGCAGATTTAATTTGCATAAGTAAAATATCCTCAATTAGCGGTTTAACTGAACAAGAAAGAGCATGGTGTAAAGAAGCTAAGTACCGGGTTTATCGTCACTATGCGAGCAACTTTTTCTATATCAATGAGCTTAAAGAATGTTCCTCTTGCTATTCAAATGCATGGATGCTCAAAAGATACCGAATAGATTTATTAATCACATCCTTGATTCTAAAAGTGACGCCTCGCTCATTATTGGTGTCTATTAAGAAAATGAGAAAAAGAATCAAAGGGGAGGTGGCATGAAGCCAAATGCGATTGTAGTGGTCGGTATGCACAGAAGCGGGACTTCTGCCGTTTCGGGTCTTCTTTCCGAACTGGGTGTTTTTATGGGAAGTTCTTTGTTTGCACCCCAAAAAGGGGTCAACGAAAAAGGCTTCTTCGAAAACTCCTTACTTGTGGATCTTAATGACAGGCTTTTGGACGAGCAATTATTATCTTGGGATCACCCGTTAGCGCTTTGCATCACCCCTGAAGTCGCGGATTCTTTGGCAGGTTATAAAGCTCAAGCTCAACATCTTTTAGATAAAGATTATGCAAAAAAAAACCTTTGGGGTATGAAAGACCCAAGAACTACCTTGCTATTGCCTTTCTGGAGAGAGGTACTCGACAGTAAAGGAATCAAAATTAATTTTGTTTTGATGTTACGTTCACCAATGGAAGTTCATGGTTCGCTTAAAAAGCGAGATGGATTTTCTATTAATAAATCGATGCACCTTTGGCTAAATTATACGCTTTCTGGTTACATCGGAGCTAAAGGGCTGAACCCTTTCATCCTGAAGTATCAAGATTTGTTAAATACTCCAGATGATTCAGCAAGAAAAATATTTGAACATTTCGAAATATCTACTGGGAAAAATACCCCAAAGCAAAGTTTTATAGATAAAAAGTTAAAGAATCAAAAGGCAGTAGAGGTACCTAATGAGCCTCTTGTTCACCTTGCAATGGAAGTCTTTGAAATACTCAGTAGTGACGTGGTGGATGAAGCCCGCCTAGCCGAGTCAGTTAATGAATATAAAGTTTATTTAGCGTCTTTGTCGGGTGTGCTTTCCGAGCATTTGAATGCGGTCAAAACAGAAGAGGTTTATTTCAAACGTCACTTTTTAGATGCCTATGAATCTATTTGGTGGAAGCTAAGTTGGCCGCTCAAAAGAATTGAATCGTTTTTAAGAACCAAATATTGAGAAAGCCAGCCATGGAAAAAGTCACTATTGCTATTATCACTTGTAAAAGGCCTATTTGGTTAGCTCGGTTACTCGACGCTCTACAGGAGCAGGTATTTTCAGAAGATCTAACGCTTTCTATTTTAGTTGTCGATAACGCATGTGATAAAGAAACAAAGGACATTGTAGATAAGCGTCGTTCTGGCCGTATACCAATCCATTATGACGTTGAAGGACAGGCGGGCATTGTATACGCCCGTAATAAATGCGTTTCTATTACAACATCCATGAATAGCGATTATTTAATATTCATTGACGACGACGAATGGCCTAAAGAGAAAACTTGGGCTTCGGATTTGGTTTTAAGTGCCAAAAAGTACGCTGCAGATATCGTCACTAGCCATGTTATCTCGGTTGACGAAGCTGGAAAACAGAACTGGGCTACTGAAATTCTTTACCCAGCACCCGTTCAAAGCGAAGGACAGGAGTTAAGTGTTTTCTACACCAATAACTTACTGTTGAGTAAACACGTACTGGCTAAGATGTCACCCTGTTTTGATGAACGTTTCGCGATGACTGGGGCAAGTGATTATCATTTTGCGCTTAAATGTACCCATGCTGGGTTTAGGTGTATCTACACCGATGCCCCAGTTGTTGAAGAAATGCCTTCAAGCAGAAAAAATATAAAGTGGTTTTGTCGTCGCGGATTTCGTTCGGGGATCGGCTTTACACGTTCGCATATTTTTGAGGAATCGCTTTTAAAAGCTGTGTTAAAGAGCAGTATTTTGTCTATTGTCCGCGTGATACGCGGTGTTTTGCTAATAGTTAAAGCGTTATTTTTGCGCAGTAAAGGTACGCTTGTTGATGGGTTGTTCAGGGTGTGTTCTGGCGTTGGTACCTTTATGGGGCTATTTGGCGTTAAGCACGAAGAATATAAAAAGATTCATGGAAAATGACCCGTGTACTGCGTCGTTACGCGACTAGCTATTAAGCCCAAACACCATTAAAAATAGCCACTAAAAATATATCGGGACCGAAAATAATGATTCTTGCTTTATGTCGCGTAGTTAGCATACTCCTACTTTGTATAGTATTCGTGGTCAGTGGAGCTTTTATCCTTAATATAGAGCTATTTGATATTTTTTATTTTCTCGACTTTCTACCAGACTATGTTTTGCTTCTACTGTGTGTTCCTGCGTTAATATTTCTCGGAAAGTCAAAACGATACTTGGTCCCCTTAGCATTACTTGCCATATTTTTTGCTTCACCTTTTAACCTCTCTTTTTTCAGTAAAAAAGTTACCGCAGCGACGGAGCATGAAAATCAGCTCTCAATCGCATCTTACAATGTCGCTCAACGTATCGAAAAAGCAGAACTATACAATTGGTTCATAGAACAAGATTTAGATATTCTGTTTATCCAAGAGGCATCGCGCCTAGGTCAGTTCAAAGTAGGTGAAGATGACAGCGTTTATACTAATTGCGTTCAGCGCCTATGTATCTTATCGCGCTTTGAACTTGAGGAATTGGATAGTCTGGATAGAAAACCCTTGGGCGGATGGGGTCGGTTTGTTTCATTGCACAGTGCAAAAATCAGGGGGGATTCAGTCCTGTTAGCCAATGTTCATTTTGCCTCGATATCTAATTTTGGGTATAGGTTCAACACGTTGAAAGGATTTGAATCAAAAGTATCCTTGTTTAAGGATACAAAGGCTGTTGAATTTGGTCTAGCTCGCGCTTTATTAGATAAATGGACCGATAACGACGCAGTGATCATCGCTGGGGACTTTAACATCACTGATAGAAACTACCAATATGAACAGTATTGGGGTGACCTATACAACCTTTTCGCCGTTGGCGGTAATGGATATGGCTTAACGCGTAAAAATAGATTGTTAAGCCCGCGCATAGATCACCTACTTGTAAATAAAGCATTCATGCCTATTCATTCCGAGGTGGGAGAAGATATGGGTAGTGACCATTTACCAATTCTCGGGGTTGTAGTATTGAAGGGAGTCGAAAGTGAATAAGCTGAAATGTACTGTCTATGCTGATAATAACTCAAATCATTTGCAGCAAATCTATACGGGCTTAACTATGCTGCATCGCTAGGGTAGGTTCAAGGTATCCATGCGAGTTGGGAAAGAAGCACGTAAAAGTACTGTGCCGTTCAGCGTTCAGCCCAACATCCTGCATATCGAGCTTGCGGGTAAGAAGTTGTGCTTTGATACGTCTGATAGTGCGGCAATTGACCTTGAAGCGTACGCACTGACTGATCATTATTTTAAACGTTGTGCGCTTTTTTACAGCACCAAAGAGTGGAAAAAAGAGTTAATAAAACAAGTAGACTTTCTAGGGAAACTACATTTTAAAGCATCAGTTTCTAATATTAGTTCTACCCCTGTTTTAAGAGAACAGGCTAAAGTACTTTTTTTAGCTCGCCTCTGGGACACTGAGAGCGATAGTTATTTCCAAATTAGCGACCAGCAAAAAACGCAAAGAGAAGAAATCAATGTCCAGCGTGCTAAGTGTATTGAGCTTTTAAAAGATGAATTTGGGAGTCGATTTCCCTGAGGGTTAATTGCGACTGATTTCGCAGTCAACCAACACCCTCAATTAGTGGTTGATAGCGCTGGTCTAACGACAAAAAGTAATTAACAGAACACTGTGAAGTCTCATGATATTTATATTGCGTCAACGGGGCTTCACGGCTTTATAGGATGGAAGTTTGGTGAGTATAATGCTATGTCTAAATCGATTGTTACAGAAAAAACTTAAATTATGTTCCTGATTTAGCTGAAGGAAGTCACTACCTGGCGTTTACAACAGCACAAGAGTGCGTAGACCAAGCTATTAGGTTAGATGAAAGTACAGACACTAGGTTTTCTATGATGAAAGAGAATCACCGCTACTATGAGTCTAATTTGAGACCAGATGCCCTTTTAATTAAATGTTTTGAGCGCGTACTTTAGAATTTGAGATAGTCATGACAGTAAAAGTAGCAATTTGTTTTTTTGGAATAACTAGAGGTGTTTCTACTACATATAGAAACATTGAAGCGAATATATATTCTTCTATAGCGGCGCTCAATTTTGAACATAAAGTGTTTGCGCACTTCTTTGAGCAAACACGTGTTGAAAACAATAGAAGCGGAGAGAAGGGCACTATCGACCCTAACGATGCTTATTTACTTTCTCCTGATGATATATACTTTGAGCCGCCAGAGCTATTTCTAGCTGATTCTACTTACAAGAATGTAATAAAGTTTGGTGACTTCTGGGAAGATGAGAACAAGTCTATTAAAAATCTATACCATCAGCTTTATTCAATGGCCTCAGTGACTGATAAATGCCTTAAATGGCAGCCTGATATTGTATTGTTTTTACGTCCCGATTTGCATTACCACGATGACTTCAGGACCATCATCGAGCAAGCAAGTAAACGAATTCATAAAAACTCTCTTGCCCTACCTAATTGGCAGCATTGTGGTGGTTATAACGACAGGTTTGCTGTGGTCACTGGTGAAGAGGCCATAGTTGCCTATGGGAAACGATTTAATAAGATGCTTAAATTTTGTGAGGAAACTAATAGTCCAATCCACAGCGAAAGGTTAGTGAAATATTCCACATCCGCTTTTGATGTGTCTTTTATTCCTTTAAGAGCATCAAGGGTAAGATCTGATGGTAGCGAAGTTGAAGAGCTATTTTTACATTATAAGACCATGCTATTTTCGAGGTGGTTAGAAAACGTTAGTAGTGTAAGCCAGCACTATAGAAGAAAAATAGTTTGGCTCTACCAGAAGTTAAGATTCGGTGACCCTTATAAAGGTCTAGATTGAATACGCGATTATTGGGCGTTATATAAAGGACTTACCCAAACAAAGTGGACATCACCTATAGTTAGATAAGAGGTGGCTTATGGCTAGTAAAAAGAAGGTTCATGCATACACTGAAGAGTTTCGTAAGGAGGCTGTTCGCAGAGCAGATAAAAAAGGTAACTCCAACAATCAGTAGCCGCAGAGCTAGGTATTTCCGCGCAACAAATCTATAACTGTATTTTTCGCGGAGTAGTCAAAGAAAAATACGCGTTCATAATAGTTACGCTCAAAATCACTCAACCAAATTGATGAATAAAGTACTGTCGAAACAACGGCTCGCCTTCAATTACGATAACTCACTTAGGTGGAAAATAACGCCAATAAAATGATGAAAGTATCATTTTGCACATTTTAATTGAATTGATACTTCCTTCTCTCTTCATTTTTCTTATATGTAGAATTACATTCCTACGGTAGATTAACTTAGATGTATTTTTAACTTTCTCTGTGTCAGTAAGAAAACTTGATCTTGACTTAGGTAGTTGTCGGTAGAAGAAGAGAACTTCTGGTATGCGGTAAAAAAACATTTTTCGTTTTACAAATTGAAGCCAGAAATCCCAGTCCTCTCGACCGTGTATCAGATTTTCGCAATAGCCTCCAAGCTTTAGCCAATCGTTTTTACGGTATAGTGCTGAACAGTGAACCATATTTTTTTCGATAATCTCTAGTTCATCGAATGGAGGTAGTTGCCACCCTCCTGTTTTTTCACCAAAGTAATTTGCTTTACAATAAACAACGGAAATGGAGGGGTTTTCAATAAATACGGTTATCGCTCTCGCAATGTAAGATGGCGAGATTAAGTCATCACCATCTAAAGGGAGAATAAAAGAACCATTGGACATCTTAATAGCTAAATTTCTAACTGCTGCAGGTTTCGAGTTGAACGGCATTTGAGCGACGGTAAGCTTTTGGCAGCTTATTGAGAGAGACTTTAATACATTAAATGTATCATCAGAAGAGCAGTCATCGATACAAATAATTTCTATATTCTGATAGGTTTGCTTTAAACACGAATTTACAGTTTCTTCAATGAATTTTTCGCAGTTATATGCAGGAATTATAATCGATACTAACGGATTATTTTTTTTTGAATCGTTACACATCTATTCAACACTCAGTGTGAGGCATAAAGCCTTTAGATAGCAAAAGTTGATTAAATCTTTCCTCATATATTTTGAAGTCGATTTTTGAAAAATGTGATTTTTGTACTTTTTTTTGATTTGAGCGCATACCCACGAGATCTTGGATGTTAGGCATGACGTCAGTTAGACCCACGAAAGATATGAGTTCTTGTATTTTAGTTGGAGAATTCAAATCTTTAGTTTCTAAAAATAGCCAATCTATTTTATCGGCTGTGAGCAGTTTTGCTTTTGCAATTCTTTGCTCAGTTTCATACCAATACCAGAGGCATTTATAAAAATCATGTCTAAAATTCTCACTTGTAAGCTCTTGGCGGAGGTCCAATAGATTCCCATCCGCGAAGGGGTCAAGTAGAAATCTATCACCAGTGGGAGGTTTCCCAGGAATACTATTGATCGCATAAAACGATGATGCAACACTGAAAGGATCTCTTTTGACATGAATAATCTTTACTTTATCAGAGGGAAGAAATTCAGAAGCGATCTGAAAAAATGTTTTAATAAACATATGATTACTTTCGACATATGCCAGTTTGTAATTAGCAGCTTTTAAAATATTTAAATACTTACGCTTTAGTAAGCTAAGCTGCCTCTGCTGTACAAGGGGCAAATCGCTATGGTTCGAGTACATAGTTGGGTAGGGTTCATGCAAACTTGAAACTTCATTTGAATTTGCGAAAACATCAGATATCGTATTCGTACCACATCTTCCTGTCGAACAAACAAAAACATATGCTTTAACTGAACGGTTTCCTAAACCATACCACCATTTCATTAGGCGGTATGTCGCTTCATTATATCTAATTGCATTAAACATTTTGGCTATCCATATCATAAATTATAATTTGCTATACTTTGATTCTAACAATTAATGATTTCAAAAACTCTCGCGGAAGTAATAGCAAGCTCAATGAAGGTATTGCTATTAGGTTGAATAAAAATGCTGATAAGACTAAAGATGACCAATTTTGAATTGGATTTGAAATAAGCTCTGAATAAAAGCTTGCCAAGATACATATGGTAACGGAAAAAATAAAGAACGCGTCTGCTTTCAAAAGCGAAATTCTATTGAATCTCACAAAGATCATACGATTTAGCAAGAATTGTGTAATGTATGAAATAAATGTAAAGGCAAACGCTACACCAATTAATCCAAAAGCTCTACCCAATAATAAAGTTAAAGATATCGTGCTAATTGAGCCAATTATAGAAACATACATGAGATTTTTGTGATTCGCTTGAGCGATTAATATGTTTCTGAAAATTACAGAATAAGGTCGATTTAATAATGCGAATGATAGAATGACAATAATTTCAGAGGCTTGATTGAATCCTTTTCCTAGCCAAATACTAATAAACGGTTTGCTAAAGATAATTAAATTTAAAGTTAAAACTAAACATACCAAAAAGCAAAGTCTAGCAGTTTTAATTACATATTCATTTAGGTCATCACCTCTAGCAACCAATTTTGTGAAAAAAGCCGAAAAGGCTTGAAAAATTGAACTGTTGAGTGAATCAGCATGATTTATTAGGTTTTGAGCGACACCAAATATGGCGACGGCCTTAACGGACATAATATTGCTAATGAGTATAGGGGCAGAGCGCTGATTTACCATCCGAGCAAAAGCCATAATGATAATATATTTGGAAAAGTTAAAGAGCTCTAATACGCGACTGAGGCTAATATTACTAACATTTAAACTCCAATAAGGATAAATTTTTCTCGCCACGCCAATCTTCAAAAGGTTAATCGATACATCCGTTAAAACGGCACAATAAGCCATTGCTACAACACCATGCTGTCTTCCTATATAAAATATGAGCAATGACTTCACAATGACATTTAGCGTCGACAGGGCCGCATCCGCATCCACCCTTAAATGTGCAGAATAGATCGCATGGACTGGGTTCATGCTAAAGTCCATTACAATCTTCAGCGCGAAAATTAAAGCGACTTGCATCAAAGTATCTTGATAGTCATTACCTAACCCTAATAAAAGGGGGTAATTAAACACACAAATAGCCGACAGTGCTGATACGGTTCCCAAACTGAGAAACAGCAACAAAGACGTGGTAAGAAAGACGTTTGCCGTTTCTTTGTCACCTTTCTCTAAGTATAACGTAACAAATCGTTGAACCGCTGCGGGAAAGCCAAGTTCAATAATGTTAAAAAAAGCCATTAAAGAAAGTATTAACAGCCATAAGCCATAGCCGTCGCTGCCAATACTGGTGATAATACTAGGGGTCAGTATTAGCATGGCGGAAACAGTGACTATTTTTTCAATAAGTGAAAATAAGCCAGAGGAAAGAAGACGTTTTTTACTCAATGTAATCAGTACCTATCGATTTAAATTCAGTTCGGTGTGAATTAGCATCTGGTCTTGCGAAATAGTTCGCGTAGCCGTTTAGCATTTTCAATTGTCATTTTGAGCTCTTCCGGCAGCTTTTTCTTGCCCATTAAGCTCTTTTTAACATCGAATTTTGATTCTATGACTTTGGGTCTGCTATATAGGCCATCCCAGCAGTCTATCAGTGCGCCGATATCCAAAGCAATCCCACCTTGCCTTTGTATTTCGGCACAATAACCTTTTCCAATTAAACCTGCTGCAACTAGATAGGGCATTCCAGGATATTTTACGTTTATCTCACTTTTTATTCTATTGAAGTGAGCTGGGTAATGTGGAATGAGAGTTCCTACTTGCCTAGCTGATTTATCGGGGGTGATGTGTTCAATAACGTTGATGTTTAATGCTTTTCTGAGTTTGTCAGGAATATTTACACGAGCAGTAATCACTCCAATCTCACCTGCTCGTTCAAGCAAATTGGTCAGAGCTCCTGAAAGAAAATAGTCAAAAGGGATCCACTGTGTACATAACTTCTGCCGAGAATAAGCATTATTGTTTTTAATAGCTTTATAAAGTTTGGCAATACGCCTAGCATCCGAATAGCAAATATTTAACTCGGTGGCGCGCAGCGTAAAGGCTTGTTTAAACGCCGCTAAGAAAATCTGCTCATCGTTTTGTTTAAGTAAACCTTCGTCAAATGAGACGCCCAGTACATCATCTCTAATACCAACTATATTCGTATTATCGATGGCTTTTTCCAAGTTATTTTTCAATGTGGAAAGCTGTTTGATAGTCGCCTTTTTGCCTACGTGTTCTGACAAATATTCCATATCTTCCAATGAGCACTGCTCATCAAAATCTAATAAAGCACCTTCTCCATCACCGAGACGAATAAAGCTGAAAGGTTGCTTGCTTTCGAAAGCTTCGTTAACCGCAAATTCAAAGTCAGAGTAAGGTACTTGAACCAAAGAGTTGTATACTGTCATTGTTTAATTTCTAATAAAGATTGGATATGTTGCGCTGTGTTCGCCCAAGTAAGGTGAGAAATGGAAGCGCGTATTGCATTGCACTGCCATTCGGTATTCTTTGCCTTCAAGATGGCTTCCATAACCCCTTCACCACTGAGGGCGTTAATGAATACTCCGTTCGTGTTTTCTTGTACTACCTCTGGTATTCCTCCCACCTTGGTAACAATCACAGGCGTTCCAGTTGATAGTGACTCCATGACGACATTCGGGACACCTTCTCGGTAGCTTGGCAGAATTAAAGCGTCTGAATCATGAATGAAATTCATTAAGCTATCGTGGGGTATAGGACCGACTAGGTTTACGCTGTCGGCAACACCTAACTGGCTTATTCTTTCTTCAAGATCCTTCATCTGTGCGCCGGCGCCCAATAAGTTCAAATTTATGGTGCAGTTCTGTTTTTTCAATAATGCGATGGCGTCAATCAATTCAAAAATGCCTTTTGTCTTTATGACTGAACCTATAAATACGAGTTTAATTTCAGCTGATGTGAAGACGGGAGAGGATCTTAAGGTAAATGACTCGAAATCGACGCCATTGTAGACGACTTCTGCGTTTACTCGCGATGTATGGCTGTGAATGGCGGTGACCAAAGCCTGGCTTTTACCCGTTACAAAGGTGGCTTTTTTAAACGCCCATTTCATCTGACGTTTATGAAGCGGTTTCGTCATTAACGCATTAATGTCGCTCCCTAAACTCTCAATGATAAGTTTATTACCTACCAAGCCTTTAAAGAAAGCCGCACAAACACCTTCGGCATAAGCCCAACTTGCTATCACTCGATTAGCACTTAATAACCAAAGTAATGGCTTAACAGAGATAACTATGGAGATTCCAAGAAAGAGGGGGTGTAGCGAGGTCATCACCTTTGGAACGTAAAAAAAGGGGAATAAGCATGTGTTTTTATCAGTGCGATATCCATTAACCAATACTTGCTTTAACCATATAAACCAAGGTACAGGAATGAGTTTTTTTATGTTGTAATGCTCGCTTAGATGTTTAGTTTCTTCCAGGTTGTAAGTTGCTCTTGTCTCTTGCCAAGGGAGAGGGTGCAAATTGGTGAAGAACAGTAGAGGTTTCTTTTTGCTCATGAGTAGTAGCTCTCATATAGCATAGATACACTGTCAATCGAGTAGTTATTTGCGATAAAACGGTAAGCTTTTTCGCCCATTTCTTTCAGTTCTTTTCGTTCACCATTTAAATTGTTCAAATGTTTAAGCCAGGTGTTCATATCATTCCTGTCATAAATATATCCATTCTCTCCACTATTAATAACAGCACCAATATCACCTACATCGGTAGATAACGCGGGTATCCCTCTAGCCATTGCCTCGAGTAAGGACATGGGGAGACCTTCTGTAGTGGAGTTAATTAGCAATAAGTCCTTATCTTCGTAAATTGATTTTTCGTCCAAGACTGCGCCATGGAATGTCACAAACGGCGACATTGCCAACCTCTCTGTAAGTGTGGTTAGCTTTTCAAGCTCTGGACCATTTCCGTAGACATGTAAGTGGCTAAATTCGTGTGCTTTTTTGGCAGCAAAGTTCACGATAAGTTGTTCAATGTTTTTTAATGGCACTAGGCGAGAAACAGTACAAAGATTAAGTTTTTCACCGTGTCCTACCCTATGAGGGGCTTCTGCCACTTCTACACCATTTTTAACAACCTCGACAATGCTTGAGTGCCAGCCGTAGCGTTGAAAAATCCCAGCCTTTATAGGCTCAGAAACCGCAAATATTTTATCTAGATATATAGATGCAATTTTGTGAGAACCACGTAAAAAGCTTATAGGGGGTTCGACCTCCCCATGAATAGTGTAAATAGTATTTTTAAAAAGTAGTAAGGGAAAAATGGGGGCGAATGCTTTAATAACAGCAGGTGAATGTATATGTATTGATGAGTATTTTAATAAAACGATTATCAGTTTGAATAGACGTAGGATGATATTCCCATTCACATTGATCACATCAACGTTTTCCGATTCGATACTTTGCTGGAATGCATCATCTTTGTTTCCAAATGATAATACTGAAACGTCTAGCCCTTTATCTTTTTGTCTCGACACTAAATTTTTCACGCATTTTTCAGCACCGCCAACTTGCAGACTACTTACGCAATGGATAATTCTCATTTTTAAAATTTCCTGGCATAACCGAACATCTGCATCAAATCGGCTTCACTCATTCCAGGTGCAATTGGGAAACGATGTAAATCATAAGGTGAAGAAGAAGGGAGTTGATTTATGCCTGGTTGAAAATTAAAAGCTAATTCATAACCATTGTTTTTAAGGCCGTCTACAACATTATCATCATACGTAGAGCGGTTTCCTACGGGGTATGAAAACGCTGAAATCTTGCATTGTAAATTGGATTCTAAAAGCGCTTTTGAATGACTAAGTTCGTAAAATAGCTCATCAGTGGTTAGCTTGGTAAGAATATCATGGTTGTGGGAGTGAGCACCTAGTTCCATACCATTATCTATAAGTGCTTGTAAGTGACTCCAGTCCATAAACTCAGCGGCAGGGTACAAACCTGAATGGTTGAGATATGCTTCTAATTCCTTGATTTGTTCTTCCGCGGTGCGTTTACAGTGCTTAATAGATGCCAACACAGCACGGATAAAGTGATCACCATCGTGCTGGTTAATGACCTTTTCAGACCATCCCGAGAGTTTGATTGCTTTTGGGTCATACGTTTTAAGTAAATAGGCTACTTTGTCCCACCAAGGAACAACGGTATTTCCTATTAACCCTGTTGCTATGAAAAAGCTAGCAGTGACATTAAGGCTTTTGAGTATTGGGAGTGCATTGCTGTAATTATCTATATAACCATCGTCAAACGTTATACACATCACTCTTTCATTGATTTTTTCGTTAGTACGAAGGTATTCGCTAAGTGCGCTCAAACTAATTATTCGAAAGTGTTTTTTAAAAAATGTGAGATGCTGCTCTAATTCCTTCGTGGAACAAGAATAAACACAAGGGTCGAATTGCGTATCTGCACTATCTCCAATCCGATGGAAATTAACACTGTATAAGCCATTTGGTCTGGATGACCAAAAATACTTGTCCAGCCCTAACAAGTTTCCGAATTTCTTCTTAATACGAGACATCGTCAAACTTAAAGCCGCTTAAATGATGGGGAGGGTAAAATATAATCTCTATAAGCATTGGGGTTACCCTCTTCGCCTGCTTCTGCAGCTTTGATTATATTGTACATTTCTCGAGCCGAAACATAATGAAGTAAGTGATTTTCGCCATCGTTGTATTTCTCATTAAGGTGGCGATGCATTGCTTCAACAGGCTTTCCTAACAGCGTATCCATATCCCCATCTTGCGCACCGTGAGTATGAATTTTTATAAATACCCACTCAGGCTTGCCTTTAACATGTATGCCTTCGTCAACCCACAAATCGACACGGTTTGGCGTAGGGGGGAAGGTATGTCTGACGTCAGAATTTTCAATTTGCGGGAAAATTCCTTTTTTTCTAACCTTCCAATTCAGTCCTAAAATGCCTTGGATAAGAAGTAGGTCGCCCCACGCTTTTCCGCCTTTTTCAATTGGTTTGCCGGTTTCGTACGATTTCGGCTTATCAGGGTCATCTTTTGCGTAATAAATAGTATTAAGCATGGCAGGCTGAGATGTATCGGGAGACGGAAAAGTAAAATCCGCGTAGCAACCTGTTTCATTCAGTACAATTAGCTCATCATTGACACCACACCAATGACCTTCAGGGTGTGAGTTGTCCAGTACCCAGTTACCATGGATGAATGCGTAAGTGGGTTTTCCTGTTTCGGGATCAATGCTCAACGCATTGTGCTCTTCGTGTAGGCATTGAGCAAAACCGGAAAGGGTTTTCCTTAAATTGTCACTGGTATCATTCTCATGATGTAGATGGATTTCAATCTCGCCAAAGCCTTTGGCACAAAGGTCTGAGATTTTATCTAGATGTTCTTTTCTATATTCTTCTTCTGGGTAAAAAAAACTATGCTTGGGATGGCAACCATCTGAATCAGTAAATTTCGATGCCATCAAAGGATAATCAGTCATCCAACGGTCTACACGTTTTCTTTCTAATTCAATATTATCTTTGTTAAGCCATTGAGGCTCATAATGGTCAACGAAGCAAAACATAACATGCTTCGTTCCTGAAGGCTCTGGCGATGATGTAAATTGACTCTTGGTATAGTTCCATAGCCAACTTTGCATTTTCTTCTTTTTAATAATGAAAATAAAGGCTGCTATGAAGAGTGTGAGTATAATTATTGCAACAACTGCAATCATCGAGATGTCCTTTGCCAAGTAGCAGATAAATTGCTTGTTAAATATCTAATGTAGCCGCGAAAAAGCGAAATATTCATCGATACAAAAAACGTTATTAATGAGACTAAGCCACTAACAATAGGTATGTTTTTTAAAAGCTTAAGGCTTCCAAGTAGCCATAAGCAATAGAATGCAACCTGCGCGCTAAAAACGTAAGTGTAAATCGAATGGCTATGCCAAAGCAAAGCGAAATTCGTAGATAAAGAGATGATCATAAAATGCGGTACAAACCAACGCATGACTTTATGACTTATATAAGAAAACCATCGCCATTTATATTTAGGGTTGAGTAACCAAGTAAGTCTGGCAAAAGCTTGGTAATTGCCTGCGCCAATACGTATACGACGATTAGCTTCTTCTCGCATGCTTGGCGCTATCTCTTCTATCGCTTTTGCTTCTGGCGTGTAAACCACGGATTGGTTTTGGCGTGCGACATTCATTACAATACAAAAGTCATCGATAATCGTGTTACTTGGCAGTGGAACATAAAATTTAGTTTTGATGGCATAGATACCGCCATTCGCTCCTAATAGAGCATCTAATCTTGATTCATGGAATTTCAATACTTGTTCATACTTCCAATAAAGGTTGTCTTTATTGTCTCCAGAATGCGCATCAACGAGTACCAATTCTCCGCACACCGCCCCAACATTTTTCTGGTTGATAGACATAACAAGTTGAGTTACCGCGTCTTTTTCAAAGACGGTATTAGCATCTGAAAAAACAGTTACTTCTGAAGTAACACGTTCCATCAAGTCATTTAATACATTAATTTTGCCTCTATTCTCTTCGAAGCAAAAAGTACTCAGCCTTGGGTCGTCAAAAGATGACAATATGGCATTGGTATTGTCTGTGCTTCCGTCAGATGCAACAAATATATTGAGTTTTTCTGCTGGGTAATCCATTGAGAGTAAGTTTTCTACTCGTTCTTTTATACAAGACTCTTCGTTGAATGCAGAGATAACAATGGTGACTGAAGAGCTGTCAGAAATGTCAATACGACGTTCTTTTTTAATCAGCGTGTACTGTGTGTCTCTAACACATTGAACCAAGGCGCTGACCAAAATTAAAATCAAAGGATAGATAACATAGCTATAGATAATAGCTAACGAGACAACCCAGAATAAAATTTCAATATACTTCATTTATGCTTACTTTGATTTCGCGGGAATGCCAAGTGCAGTCTTGTTAGACTCTACGTCTTTTACTACTACTGCATTAGCGCCTACTTTTACATTATTACCCACAGTGATTGGACCAAAAACTTTAGCGCCAGCACCAATAAATATATGGCTGCCTAGGGTGGGAGACTTTCCTTTTTCATCACCCATTACAACACCGCTTTCTAAGGTGATATTGATACCCCCTTTTACTTTAGAGTTTATGACTACGCCGATAGGATGCATAATGACAAAACCTTCGCCGAAATCCGCATTTACACCGATAACACAGCCATTATAAACCCTATTTACGTGTTGAATTATCAACGCGATAGGAGCCAAAATTTTCGTCTTTGCGCACCTTGCAGCCAAGCGGAAAAGGATATTAGCACTAGTTCCATCAGTAAGACACGTCCTAAATAATGAAATTTCAGCGCCATCTTGATGGAAAATTTCCTGTTTTCTTTTTAAGTCGGATTTTATAAGTTGCAATGTAGATGGCATGGTTACGTGTCTTTACTTTCTTCTAAAATCTGTTTCACTTTCTTAAACATGTACTTTTGCAAAGGGTTTCTGTTTCCCCAAGGTCTCCATGTCTTTATCAAGTTATTTCGGTATGCATCAAAGTGGAGGCCTCGTGGAGCGCAGATTACCTCACCTCTATCTAATAGCAGTTTCAGTACATTGGTACACAAAACTCCCGCCGCTAACGAAATACCCATACACGTTGAAGGTACTTTCTTTTTCATAAAGTTAACGGATGAGTTTTGAACGAGATAATGCCTCTGTTGGACAGAAGGAGAAACGCCTATTACAAAGCGAACAATATTATCTTCGAAGTATCGCTCCTTAGTGACATCGTCAGCGCCATGGGGAGCGTCAACCATTGCAAAGTACTCGTCGAATGACATACCCCCTGGTTTGAAACATAGCATGGCAGTGCCCATACCCATTGGTGCGGCAGTAATGGTTGGTATACCTAATTCATAGCAGCGACGGAAGACTTGTCTTCTTATTTCTAAAGCAAAGATATCCAAACTGTCTATGTAAACATCAACACCATCTAAGAAAGCCTCAAGGTTTTCCAGCGAGATTCCTCTGTCAAAATTCTTAATATGTGCATCGGGATTAATATCTCGTAACGTTTTTTCCATCACAACTGATTTTTCTTCACCAATTGTAGATATAAAAGCACCAGCCTGACGATTGAAGTTGGCGTAATCATATTCGTCTAAATCAGAAATGTGAAAGTTTGAAATGCCCATTCGGGCACATACAATGGCGTGATCGCCTCCAACACCACCAAGTCCGCCGATAGCTACTTTAGTATTTTTAATCTTTTCTTGCTCAGCTTCTGTTACCCAGCCAATATTTCTCGAGAACGCTTCGTTATAATTGAACATGAGATATCTCGTCTTATTAATTATTAAAGATTTGTCTGAACCTTCAGTTCGTTAATCCTACGTTCGTGCTCTTGAGTTTTTGGGTTCAATTGCGTTAATACTTCTCGGGCTTCGCTGTCATTCTTAGCTTTCAGAAGTGCAACAACGTAATCGATACCAATATCGGGGGAATTTGCGCTAGTGTTAAACGCATTTTCAAGTAAGGCTAACGATTCATCTACTCGGTCTAGTTGTAGTAAAATTTTACCACGGGTCGCCATTATAGAAGGGTTCCCTGGAAGTATAGCTTGAGCTTTATCTGCGTACACTAAAGCGTCTTCATATTTTTCTGCTTCACTCAAAAGCCAAGCCAAATTGTTTAGCACAAGTGGGCTCTGCACTGGTTCATTTTCTACAAGGTATTTATAGTGAATAATCGCCTTTTCTGGGGCGGAATAAATCTGTTGATTGGCGGCAAATAAACGAATTTTATTGTGGCTTGGTACCATTGAAAGGTGTTTTTCACTGAATGCTAGCGCTTCAGCTTGTTTATCAGCCCTGAATAGCGCGGTATAAAGAATAGAGGCGACTTCTTGGCTTTTCACGTTCTGATAAACTCTCTCTATAACATCAATGGCTTCGTTATACTTGCGTTGTGCGATTAGTAGTTTGCTTTGAACTGTTAGCCCTAGTTCTGAGCTTTTAATAGCTGGGCTAAGTGAGTCGAAAACGGTAGCGGCTTGTTCAATTTTACTATCTAAAATTAAAATTCGAGCTTTAATCAGTTTAAGTTGTGTTTGTTCTGGGAATAGTGCAATACCTTCTTCCAATAGTTTAAGCGCGCCTTTGTAGTCTCTTGTGATTTCAGCCAATTCGATAGACTTTAAAAATGGCTTTGTGCTTTGCTCTAGTCCTCGCCATTTTTCAAGCGCCTGTGAGGCATTTACAAAGTCCTTTTTTTCCCAATAAGCGTCAGCTAGCATCATCCAATATTTTGGTTCTTTTTCCGCCTTGCTATGGATGTTTTCTAGTACTGAAAGCTGTTCATCTGTTTTATTTAGCTCTGCCAGAGCACCCGCGTAAAGCAATGCATACTTTATATCATCTGATGAGTTGCTCGCTTTTTTAAACGGCTTGAGTGCAGCGTCATAGTTTCCAAGTTCGCTTTGAATTTGAAAGTGTCGCATGAGGACAACGATATCTAGAGGGTGGTATTCCACTAACGATTCAATCTTAGCTTTAGCTGAACCTTGGTTGTTATCGCGAATGTCTTTCTCAACAAAAAATAAGTTTGCAGAAATGTGTTCAGGTTCTAATTCAAGAATTTTGTTATAGATGCCAGCTACCTTATTGGCGTTGCTAGTGCGTGAGCTCGCTTGCGCTTGAATATGTAGCGCCGATACAGTGTCGGGGTGAGCATCTAACCAATCTACTGCCAATTGTTCTGCGTTATCGAATTGCCCTGCGTTAAGATAGGCGAACGCTAGTACAAGGAAAGATTTCTCGGAATCGGTATCCTGCTGAAAACTGTTCTCTAACTCATCTATTCCAGTATCAGAAGTGAGTATTTTTAAAAGGCCAATACTTCTTAGAAGTTCGGCGTCTTGTACATCATCTGTGTTTATCTGTTCTATCAGGTTTTTGGCTTGCGCAATTTCACCTTCTTGAATAAGCAAAGATGAAGACTTTGCTAAATAGAGTGCTTCGTTGACAGGAATAGACCTAATATCATCCAAAGAGCCATCGCTGTCATTGCTATACCCTAATTTAATCTGAATGATGGAATATAGCTTATGAGAAAAATGCTCTGGTGGTAAGGTTTCTACTATTACCTTTAAGTTTTGATATGCCTGCTCTAAATTGTTTTCGTAGTAATTTGCTAACGCAGCTAAGAGTCGGGTTACGGAATTTGAACGACCATTTTTAATTGCGGTATCAAGGTAAATAAGCGAATTTTCAAAATCGTTTTTAGAAAACTCAATCGTTCCTTTCAATTGATTAAAATAAGGATGATTAGCAGAAAGTGACAAGAGCTGATTAACTAAAGGTTCAGCTCTATCATATTCTTTGTTATTTATTAATGCGTCTGCTAACTTTAACTTAATTTTGTAGTCATCAGCTCTTTTTTCAAGCAAGCCTGTTAAGGTATCAATAGCAAGGTTCCACTTCCCATCGACTGATTCCAAAATAGCTTTCAACTGAAGTGCTGGGATAAAGTCTGGTTCAGCTTCTACACTTTTATTGGTGTATTCAATTGCATCAGCAATTCTATTGTTTTGAACGGCTAAGTAGGCTTTTGCCAGTTGGGAAATTTTTGACAATTCATTGTCAGTAAGACGAGAAAAGCTAGCTGACGCTCTGAACTTTCCGCCACTATTGTACGTTGCAATTGCCTTATAAATTTCTAATTCAAAAAAGCTTTCAGTATTCTCTTCAGTGTTTGGGATAGATAACTTTTGTAGTTCGTCGAATGATTCAAGCCATAAGAATGTTTCTGCGAGGGATACGACACCATTAGGAGACAGGGAGGTGCCAGCGCGCACGAGCTCTTTTCTCGCCGCAGAATAAAGCCCTTGCTCCAAATACACTAAACCTAAGGACTCCCTAGCCGTTAAGTTATTTGGTTCTTCTTTAATAACGTTTTTTAAGGCTATTGACGCTTCTTGATACTTGCCTTCTTGTTTTAGTTGTTCAGCATCTAGAAGTACTTCTTTAGTCGATTTAGGGCTGCACGCAGTAAGGTTAAAGAGTAGAAGGGAGGTTAAAACCGCTAATTTAACTGAAGTATCCACATTAATTTCCTTATTATTTCTTTACACTAAACTAACGCATCAGAATAAATATACAAGATAATATGAATAATTAAATCGCTATAGTGTGGGTATATCTTTGTTAAGTGATTAAAAAAAACCGCTCAAGAAAGAGCGGCCTTTAATTAGATTACAATGTAATCAGAATTTTACTTTTGACGACGTCTGCGTGCAAAACCGAACATGCTCATAAGGCCAAGACCGAATACAGCTACGGTTGACGGCTCAGCTACCTGGAAAGTAACTGCTGCAGTGTGGTCATCAGATACTAAAACGGTAGTGCCGTCAGCGCTAACTGCTAAAGGAGCAAGAATGTTAGCTTCTAATTCTGCGATAGAAACCGTTTGCGCAGCGCTTAACACGATATCAGTCATCGTATCTTCAATGTACTCTTGGAAAGAAGTGAACACTGTGCCTGCAAGGTTAGAAAAGTAAAATACTTCTTCGCCTGCAGCAGTTAAGCTTGAGTCTGTCACAAGGCTTTCAACAACTTGTTCACCAACATTAATGCTGCTAAAGCTAAACTCGGTGCTCATTAGCAAAACAGGGCCGCTTAAAAAAGCAGTACCTGCATCTTGGTTGAATGGGTCAGATACATCGTAAGCGTAAATATCAAGTGAACCGCCAGTGTAATCAACACCAACACCAGAAACTAAATCACCATCAAGGGCAAGGTCAAACGATAAACGTGTTTGAGAAAAAGGGAAGGTGGTGAAATCAACGCCTAAGCCACCTGGTGAAGGCGTGTAAGTGAAAGTGTTCTGGATTGCTGTACCATCTAAAACCATATCAGCGAAATCGTCATAAACTGGAGACGATAATTGACCGCCAAAATCATAACCGATTAAAGATGTACCAGCACGAGTAGTCACTTGACCAGCATCTGTGCCAGAAGTAACAACTTCAGTGTAAGAATCGTAAGAAAGGTCAAGTTGTTCGATAGGACCTAAAGGATTAACAGTCGCATCGTCAGACAAATCAAGATAAAAAGGGGTAGCTGCGGCTTGTCCACTAAGCACTAAACCCGCAGCTGTAATCGTTGTAAGTAGTAACTTTTTCATTTCTACTCTCCGTAAGTATGCAGCGATCTAAATATTGCAT
Source organism: Alteromonas sp. KS69 (assembly GCF_003989595.1). Lineage (NCBI taxonomy): Bacteria > Pseudomonadati > Pseudomonadota > Gammaproteobacteria > Alteromonadales > Alteromonadaceae > Alteromonas > Alteromonas sp. KS69. The sequence goes on from NZ_PYHU01000003.1 coordinate 219,840, forward strand.
TTTTACAAAGCAGTTAGCGTGCCATTATTTAAGTTGTTGATTTTTTTGATTAATAATTTTGGTCGAAAACGATCTGTAAATAAACTCGACAATTCTATCGGCGTTTCTAACAGAAAGGTCATTATTCGCAACATCATGGCCTAGTGAAGCTTGAATATGCTTAAACATAGCGGCAAAGCCTTTAGGTAGGTTTTTATGTAACATCTCTGGTGTTATATAATAAGCGGCACGCTTTCCATGATAATCAACTACAGGACCAATTTGTTCGAATTTTATCCCTATGAACCGCATAGAACGAGCCAATCGTGGCTCCATCATTACGTAGGTATGCTTAATCCCCGAATTAATTGATATAGATGCTGCTGCTAAGTACAACCCGATAGCAATAAAGGGGAAGCATCGAAGTTCAGTTTCCGAGTAGGTCGATGTATTGATTACACCTGTAGATGCACCATCATACTTATCGCTTTTACGACGGCGAAATTCTTCTGGTACCGCTAATCTAGATACTTCACAAATTTCGTGGCGCTTAAAATTTGCTGGGTTAAGTTCAGGATGGGTTATTGAAGAGGGGCAATATTTTTCAATAGGCAACAACTCATCTTCTTTTTGCGGGCGAACGAGTCGAACCGTACCAGCAAAACGCTGAGTCTTTTTATGTTCAATCATGCAAGCCGTAGAGTAAGCATCAAATTCATCAATTTCTAGTTTTGATTCTCTTTCCGGTTCAAAGCCTTCTTCTACGCAATAAACTTGATGCCTAATGCCATATGATTGTTCTTTTAGATCCTTATTGCTTGCAACAAGTGGCGTCAAATACGCAGAAAAGTGCGAAGAGATTTCTCTGACCTCTTGTAACTTTTGATATCCGCCTAGTGCTTTTGATATTCTACTTTTTTTTCCAAAGATTGTTTGGATCGTAGAAATTAATTTCCTTTTTTGCATGTTTATTCGTACCTATTTATAAAGACCATACATCCAGAAAGGCTATAAAGGTATCTGCAACCTAAGCAGTGCAACATACTAAGCAGTATAGATTGTATTCCTAATATTATGAACGTATTATTTTTGTAGTTGTATTTATTAGTAAATATAAGTGAAACTGTTAGTTATATTTTTCCCGGTGTCTACATTGATATCGATTAACCCAAAGGTGCATCGTGAAAACAGACTCGAAAAGCAGAAGCTTAATGGTATGCGTACTCATAATGGCTTGTATAATCTCGACACAAGCGCTAGCGAAAAACCTCGTTGAGCTGACTAAAAATTCGGTAAAATCTACGGTAGCCATTGCGCTTCATAGCCCTTTGAAACACACAACACCTCAAATAAAAGGGACTGGCTTTGTTGTTGCCGATGGTAAATACGTTGTTACAAACTACCACGTTGTTGACGAAGAGCTAGACCCTACTATAGTCGAACATTTCGTTGTAATGTTGCCAGATGGCAAACAAGTACGCTTCGATAAAGTGGAAATTTTGGCCATCGACGACAAGCATGATTTAGCTTTGCTAAAGGTGAATAATCCTTACCCCTCGTTTAAATTAGCCAGCAACACATTGGTTGATGCAGGCACGGAGCTAGCCATTTTTGGTTATCCATTAGGGGGAGCTTTAGGGTTGTTCCCTGCTGTACATAAAGGCATAGTTGCTACCATTACTCCTGATTATATGCCTTCTAATAATGCGAGATCGCTTACCGCGAAAAGTCTTGATAGACTCAAGAATCCAGATTTAATTTATCAGTTAGATGTGACCGCTTATCCAGGTAATTCAGGTAGCCCAGTTGTTAACGTTGAAACAGGGGAGGTGTTTGCGGTCATTAATAAAGTTTACGTTAGAGACAGTAAAGAAAGTGCGTTATCGCATCCTTCAGGCATTTCTTATGCCATTCCAATTGAGCACGTTCATGCACTGTTAAAGCGTGAAATGGAAAAATAGAAAATAGGACTTTTATGAAAATTCTGGTTACCGGCGCTGCAGGCTTTATTGGTGCAGCCGTTTCTCAATATTTAATTAATCGCGGTGACGATGTTGTTGGGATTGACAACATTAACGATTATTACGATATCGCGCTTAAACATGCCAGGCTTGAGCAAGTTCAAAATTCAGCGGCAGGTGAACGCTTTACATTTATTAAGATGGGTGTTGAAGATCGCCCTGAAATGGCAGCCTTATTCGAAGACCAAAAGTTCGACAAAGTGGTGCACTTAGCGGCGCAGGCAGGGGTACGGTATTCAATTGAAAACCCTAATGCTTATGTAGATGCCAACCTAGTTGGCTTTATGAACATCCTTGAGGGATGTCGCCATAATAAAGTAGGTCATTTGGTTTATGCATCATCAAGTTCTGTTTATGGTGCGAATGAAACAATGCCGTTCTCAGAACAGCATAATGTCGATCACCAAGTAAGCTTATACGCAGCGTCGAAGAAAGCGAACGAGCTAATGGCGCATACGTACAGCCATCTATACAACTTACCTACTACTGGATTACGTTTCTTTACGGTTTATGGCCCTTGGGGTCGCCCTGATATGGCGCTATTTAAATTTACTAAAGCCATACTGGAAGGCAAAACCATTCAGGTATACAACTTCGGTAACCATAGACGAGACTTCACCTACATTGATGATATCGTTGAAGGGGTTATTCGCTCATTAGATAACGTGGCGAAGCCAAACGAAAGTTGGGATGCAAGTGCGCCAGATCCAAGTTCAAGTAAAGCGCCTTACAAGGTTTATAACATTGGTGCACAAACACCAGTGCATTTGCTTAAATTTATCGAAACCTTAGAAGCGTCACTGGGTGTTGAAGCGAAAAAAGAGCTTTTACCATTACAACCTGGTGATGTTCCAGATACCTATGCAGATGTATCATCATTGGTTAATGACACAGGCTACAAGCCTTCTACGTCTATCGATGTTGGTGTTAAGAATTTTGTAGATTGGTACAAAGACTTTTACAACATCTAGAAAGCCAGGTTAAAGGACTTCCTAGCCAGTAGAGGCCACTTTGAGAGATTGAAAAGCGGCACATTTTTTAGGAAGAAATTCTTTCGTGGTTTCGTAACCAAGTTCAAATAAATGGTTCTTCATTTCAGCGGTTAGCGCAAAGTCTACCGCTGAAATTTCCCCCGTATTAATGACCACAGTGTTATGCCAGTACTTCGCGTTAATATATTCTCTTGATATGGCTGTCATAAAGGTGCGTATCAACATCGATAGATACTGCGGTAGCAATAGCACACCTTTCTTTATTATCTTACGTTTTTGAATGGCACTTTGAAGTCGAAAGCATACCGTCGGCGTGCCATCATGTTGCCAATCTTCAAACAAGGCATCTTCAGATAATATTGCGCCGTCTACCAACAAGTGTTCTTTGAAAGGTTTAAAGGAAAAGAGTAGAGGGATAGACATAGAATAACGTACAGCTTCTGAAACCTTCATGTCCGGCGTATTGTCTTTACCAAACAATACAGGGCCGCCACCGTTTACATCTGTGGCTAATATAGTGAGTGCGATGGGAAGTTCGGCAAAAGTAATTCCTTCAAGCTTATCATCAATCCAGCGTTCGAAATGATCTCCCGACGACAACCCGCCTTCTCGCAATAATCGCCACACGGAAAAAGCGGTAAATTGTTTAAAGTCGGTGGCAATTACTAACTCTCGCATATCTTCAATACTATGGCCTTTGGCGTACATCGCCGCAATGATTGAACCTCCAGATACCCCCACAAGTGTTTTAATTTCCACATTTAAATCTTTAAGTGCTTTTAAAATACCAATATGCGCACTAAGTCGAGTGCCCCCGCCCGACAAAATAGGCACGATAGTAGCGGGTACCTTAGCAACGGGTACCGATGAAGTTACCTGCATGTTTTTAACTCCAGTGATTATAGTAAAAGCGTAGTAGAGTTAGCCGAGCCTGCCACTTTATTGGCGTGCTGGTAGGTGACTTATTAATTAACTATGTACGAGTGTTGGCAGTGCTAAAGAAGCAAAAATGCCGAACTTATCTAATTAGTAATACTAGGTGAGATAAGCTCGGCATGGCGTTTATTGACTGGCGTAGCCATAGAAATAGCAACAACGAATACGCCGTTGATTTAGCCAGGTTAATCTCGTTGGGCTATTTTACAGAGACTAACTTCGCTTTCATTTCGCGGCGTCTTGTGTGCAATAAAGGCTCGGTATAACCACTTGGCTGTTCTTTCCCTTTAAAGATAAGATCGCTAGCGGCTAAGAAACCAATTGAGCTATCTAAATCAGGCATCATAGGGATATATTCTGCGTCGCCAGCATTTTGCTCATCAACTAACTTTGCCATTCTGCGAAGGGATTCATCAACTTGCGCGGCACTTACAATGCCGTGCTCAAGCCAGTTAGCGATGTGCTGCGATGAAATACGCAAAGTCGCTCTGTCTTCCATCAGCCCAACATTATTAATATCAGGTACTTTAGAGCAGCCTACTCCCTGATGTACCCAACGAACCACGTAACCTAAGATACCTTGCACATTATTATCTATTTCCCGCTGTATCGTGTCGGCTGATAGTGAATCTCTACTTTCTAGCAGTGGAATAGTCAAAATATCGTTAAGGCCTGAGAAATCTTGATCTAATCCCTTCTGAATGTCGAAGACATTAACATCATGATAATGCAGCGCATGCAAAGTGGCAGCGGTAGGTGAGGGTACCCATGCGGTATTTGCACCAGACTTTGGATGTCCAATTTTGGCATCCATCATATTTTGCATTTCATCGGGAATTGGCCACATGCCCTTGCCAATTTGCGCCTTACCTGACAGGCCACATCGAAGGCCGACGGCTACATTTGCGGTTTCATAGGCTTTAATCCACAGCATCGTCTTAAGGGTCGCTTTTTCGGCGAAAGGGCCTGCAAGCATAGACGTATGAATTTCATCGCCTGTTCTGTCTAAAAAGCCTGTATTAATAAATACAACGCGAGACTTCGCAGCATTGATGCAGGCGTCTAAATTCACGCTGGTGCGGCGTTCTTCATCCATAATACCCATTTTCAACGTGTTTTTAGGCACATTGATGACGGTTTCTATTTTGGCGAATAGCGCATCAGAAAAAGCCACTTCTTCAGGGCCATGCATTTTGGGTTTAACAATATAAATGCTGCCATGACGAGAGTTTTGGAATGGACTGTTATTCAGTAAGTCATGCTTGGCGATAAGCGAAGTCACTAAACCGTCCATAATACCTTCTGGTACTGGCTCACCATCGAATAGCATGGCGTCATTTGTCATTAAATGACCTACGTTACGTACAAACATAAGGCTGCGCGCAGATAAAGATAGTTGCTCTTGATTCGTTACATGTTTTGAAGGCGAATACACTCTATCTTCATGCATAGCCCGAACGATAGTTTTGCCACCTTTACTCATTTCAATGCTTAGCGAGCCTTTCATTAGCCCTAACCAGTTGCTATAAACCAAGGTTTTATCTTCGGCATCAACAGCGGCGACTGAGTCTTCGCAATCCATGATGGTAGTCAATGCAGCCTCAATCAGCACATCTTTAACGCCAGCGGCGTCAGTTTTACCGATAGGGCTGGTGGCATCTATCTGAATTTCAAAATGCAGGCCGTTGTGAACGAATAACAGCGCAGTAGGAGCTGTTATATCACCTTGGTAACCTTGCCATTGCTCGGTGTTCGCAAGTGTAGTGATGTCGCCATCAGTTAAGGAAATCGCCAATTTGCCTGTTTCTATTTTATAACCGACAACATCTGCGTGGCTTCCTTTTGCAAGTGGAAGCATACTATCTAAATAGCTTTTCGCTTTCGCTACCACTTTCTCGCCACGGATAGGGTTATAGCTTTTGCCGGGTTCTGCTCCGTTCTCGTTGCTAATAACATCAGTGCCGTATAAAGCATCATACAAACTCCCCCAGCGAGCATTAACAGCATTCAGTGCATAACGGGCGTTGTTAATTGGTACAACTAATTGAGGGCCAGCCATAGTAGCAATTTCTGCATCCACGTTTGTGGTATCGGCTTGTACCTTTTCAGGCTGCTCTACTAAGTAACCAATTTCTTTTAAGAAAGTTATATATTGCTCACCGAAAGCGGGGTTTCCCGCTTTGTGATAGTCATCGATAGCGCGTTGGAGTTGTTCTCTTTTTTCTAGCAGGGCACGATTTTGAGGAACGAATTCTGAAAAGAGGGCTTCTGCACCTTGCCAAAAAGCGTCTGATTGAACACCAGTGCCTGGCATTGCCTGTTGGTTGATGAAATCATCGAGTTGCTCAGCAACCTGTAAACGGCCTCGTGTAATATAATTTTGCATAACTACCTCTATACATTTTCTGTAGCTCTAGTGTAGAGAGTATAGAGGCAGTTTTTTAATTTATGGTTCCTATCTTTGCCATTTTTACAGTGAATGTTTGTGTGCATTTAGTATTCATATGTAAAATCTTAATGGCGAGACACTACAGGATGCTTTAGCTGTCACTCATTTCGTTCGCTACATCGCTAATCAAGCGACGTAACCAGATATGCCCCGCATCATGGTGCAATAGTGCACTCCATGCCATTTTTAACGCAATTGGGGGAATATCGAACGGTGGTTCTTTCACTACAACGCTTGGGTCGTCTTTAAATAACTTTGCCGCTTTGCTTGGCAAGGTGGCGATAAGCTTTTGCGTTTTAGCTATCTGTAATGCCGCGTGGTAATGTCGTGTAAATACGCGAATAGCCCGTTGCTTGCCTATTTTAGTTAGCTCTGCGTCTACCCAACCAAGTTTCTGTACTTCTGTTGGGTCGATACCCACGCCAACACCAAAGCCAGTTTTACTCACCCAAATATGTTGAGCGCTTAAGTAGCTGTCTAAGTCACACTTAGCAACAAGCGGGTGATCTGAACTCATTACACAACTAAAGGTATCGTACCAAATCACTTTTTGATGAAAAGACAGCGGCAGTTCTTCAAAGCGGTTAATGGCCATGTCGACCTTGCCTTGCTCTACATCGTGGAAGGTAACGTCACTAGGGGTAATTAAATCTAGCGTAATGTTTGGTGCTAGATCAGTTAGCCTGCCTACTAGTTCAAGTAATAGCGTGCTTTCTGCATAGTCACTTGTCATGATGCGAAAAGTGCGTTCGCTGGTTAGCGGATCAAAATCGGTCTCTGGTTGAATTGAACTTTCAAGTCGGCTGAGCACATCACGAATAGTGGGTTGAAGTTCAAGTGCCCGTTTTGTAGGCGTCATTCCGTCGCTGGTGCGCACCAATAAAGGATCTTTAAATAAGTCACGCAGGCGTTTTAACCCATTGCTCATCGCAGGTTGCGTGATGCTAAGCTGATTGGCCGCTTTTGTTACACTGCCTTCTCGCAGTAAAACATCTAAATATACCAGTAAATTTAAGTCGACCTTCGCTATATTCATTATTGTAATGCTCTTAATAAACTCAATTAGACAGGGCTATTATAAAGCCTTTTTTATCCGCTGTCAGATACGCTTTTGGTCTTACTCTTAAAAAGAATGAAAATTTCAAGTATCTGAAAAATATGAATATTTGTTTTCTATTGCTGATAATTACATTGATTTGTTAATTTGGATATGGAGCAAATTCAGATAAATTCCCTGAATAATAAAAAAAGGCACCCTAAGGTGCCTTTGAACAAAGTTGGGATACTTTGTGTTTAAACGTCGAACTGGTTCATGGTGTTATCATCACCAGAAGCTTTAAGTGCACCTTCACCAGAGAAGTACTCTTTGTGGGTATCACCTAAATCTGAACCTGCCATAGCTTGGTGTTTAACACATGCTAGGCCTTGGCGAATTTCTTGGCGCTGAACACCGCGAACATAAGCCAGCATACCTTCTTCACCAAAGTACCCTTTGGCCAAGTTGTCAGTAGACAACGCCGTAGTATGGTAAGTGGGTAGTGTAATAAGGTGATGGAAAATACCCGCTTCGCGAGCAGCGTCTGCTTGGAAGCTCTTAATTTTTTCATCAGCGGTAGTGGCTAACTCAGTCGCATCGTACTCTTCGCTCATCAATTTAGCGCGGTCGTATGCAGAAACATCTTTGCCTTCTTCAGTCCAAGTATCAAATACTTGCTGGCGGAAGTTCAGTGTCCAGTTGAAAGATGGAGAGTTGTTATAAACTAACTTCGCGTTTGGTACTTCTTTACGAATGGCGTTAACCATTTCAGCAATCTGACCAACGTGAGGTTTTTCAGTTTCAATCCACAACAAGTCTGCGCCGTGTTTAAGTGATGTTATACAATCTAGTACTACGCGGTCGAAACCAGAATTGTCCTTAAAGCGGAATAAGCCATTTGGTAAGCGCTCAGGCTTCACTAGTTGTCCACCTTGCTTCAATACAAGGTCGCCTTCAGATAAATCGTCAGCACCGTTAACAGGTGTTGTTTTTAAGAATGCATTGTACTGAGCAGCCAGGTCGCTTTCAGAGGTTGATACAGGGATTTTCTGCGTTAGGCCGGCACCTAGTGAATCGGTACGAGCAACAATAACGCCGTCATCTACGCCAAGCTCTAAGAATGCATAACGAACCGCATTAATTTTAGCTAGGAAATCTTCATGTGGAACCGTTACCTTTCCATCTTGGTGACCACATTGCTTTGCATCAGAAACTTGGTTTTCAATCTGGATACAACATGCACCGGCTTCAATCATTTGCTTAGCTAATAAGTAGGTCGCTTCTTCGTTACCGAAACCAGCGTCGATATCTGCAATGATAGGTACTACGTGGGTTTCGTAGTTATCAATTTGACTTTGAATAGCTGCAGTGTCGCCGCCTTTAGCTTTCGCGTCGTCTAGCTGATGGAACAAATCGCCTAATTCACGAGCGTCCGCTTGGCGCAAGAAAGTGTATAGCTCTTCAATGAGTGAAGAAACGGTTGTCTTTTCATGCATTGATTGGTCTGGAAGTGGCCCGAATTCAGAGCGAAGCGCGGCTACCATCCAGCCTGAAAGGTATAAGTAGCTTTTATCGGTAGTACCTTGGTGTTTCTTCACTGCCAACATTTTTTGCTGACCGACAAATCCGTGCCAGCAACCTAAAGACTGAGTGTATTGCGCTGTGTCAGCATCATAATCTGCCATGTCTTTTCGCATGATTGCAGCAGTGTAGCGCGCAATGTCTAAACCAGTCTTGAACCGGTTTTGGATTTTCATTCTAGCAGCGTACTCAGGGCTAATGCCTTCCCAAGCACCTTTTTGTGCTGCTTTTAACGTGGCGAAGTTATCAATATCTTGTTGATACTGCGACATGAGCGTTTCTCCCTACTATAATTAGTTTCAATGTTGTTTTGAGATTTCGCATTGGTGCGTTCTCTTAAGCTTCCATTTCATCCTAGTGTGGCAGTCGTAATAATAAAAGCGTATATTTTTGATTGCCATCATTCATGGTGTGAATAAATAAGGGGGGATTAAACTGGTAGTAGTTTCCATCAATATTCGTAAGAAAGTGATTTGTAGGCTAGCTTTTACCTAAGAGAGTAAAAATTAGGCGGGTTATTAGCATAATTGCTAATGGGTTTCTGATTGCATGACGTGTAAATTCTTTTGACACTTCGCTGCAATTCAGTAATTGGCAGTAGGTTTTCCGAGTAATTGATTTTGAGAATTAAAGTGAGTAACGATGAGTAACGGCGTCCTTTCCTCAGTTGATCAGCGCACTAAGCTAGTGGGTGAAAACAGGCTTGAATTGCTGATGTTTCAGTTGGGTTCTCGTCATATCTTTGCCATGAATGTCTTCAAAATTAAAGAAGTTATCAACATTCCTAAATTCAATAGCATGCCTGGTTCTCACCAGAACCTTAAAGGCGTAATGAATTATCGAGGCAGCGCTATTCCTATCATTGATATACGCCAAGCGATTAAAATGCGAGGCGGCTCAATAGGTAGCGATGCGCATAACGTTATCATTACGGAATATAACCGAAGCGTCCAAGGGTTCATTATTGGTAAAGTAATGAATATCGTGAACACATCGTGGGATACCATTCAACCGCCACCTAGTGGAATGGGGAAGACAAATTACCTTACTGCCATTACGCAAGTTGATGTGCAAGGTAAAAGCGAAATTGTTGAAATTATCGATGTGGAAAAAGTACTTGCCGAAATCATAGACTACGACATCTCTATATCTGAGGAAGTACTTGATGCAGATATCGTTAATCACTTCAAAGATAAAAAAGTATTAATTGTCGATGATTCAAGTACTGCAAGAAAACAAGTCAGAGACACGCTAGAGCAATTAGGAATAACCATCATTGAGAGAAAAAATGGGGCTGAGGCTTTAGCGTTACTCAAGGAGTGGGCGGATGCTGGAAAGCGACCCAGCGATGAGATATTGATGATGTTTACCGATGCTGAGATGCCGGAAATGGACGGTTATATGCTGACTTCAGAAGTACGAAATGACCCTAGAATGCACGATCTCTTCATTACATTAAACACGTCTCTAAGTGGTAGTTTCAATGATGCTATGGTCGAAAAAGTGGGATGCGACCGTTTTATTTCCAAATTCCAACCCGACATGCTTGTAGAGGTTGCTCAACAGCGACTTCGACAGTACCTCTCAGAAAGTTAGCAATTTTCCTTGTCACTAACCCTTCTGACGATACTATTTACCCTTAATGCTTTGAGAAATGGGTAGGTCTGCCTTACACTAACGCCTTCAATAATAAGCATGTTCAACATTCTCGCCGTCATCTGGTGAATATTTTGTGCAATGTGTGAAATGACACAATTCTTAAATGCGACCCATTTAGGATGAGGGTCGTCCGCGCCCACGTTTTTTTGATATGGCGCTTTTTCAGTTCTCAGGGAAGTTTCATGATTTATAGTAAACGCAAATTATTAACCACCTTTACGCTATGCGGCTCGCTTTTAGCACTGTCTGGGTGTGGCTCTACCTCAAATGAAAGTGCGCAAAAGACTGTTGCGCAAAACTCAGCACCTAACAATATTATCATGGTAGTAGCTGATGGAATGGGGCCTGCTTTCACTACGGCGTACCGTAATTATGTTGATGATAAAAACACCCCTGAAGTGGATGCGGTCGTATTCGATGATATTTTGATGGGGAATGCATCTACTTATCCAGCACCCGTTTCTGGTTACGTAACTGATTCAGCTGCCGCAGCTACTGCACTGGCGTCTGGTGTGAAATCTTATAACGGTGCTATTGGTGTTGATGTAGATAAGCAGCCTGTTAAATCTGTCATGCATTACGCGAAATTGAAAGGTATGCGAACAGGCTTAGCGGTCACCTCACAAATTGTTCACGCTACGCCAGCGGCTTATATTGCTCACGACGAAAGTCGCCAGAACTACAATGCTATCGCCGACGATTTTTTCGATGTGCGCGTAAATGGTGAACTTGTCGCCGATGTGATGTTAGGTGGTGGTACTGATTTTTTTGAGCGGGAAGATCGTAATATCATTGGTGAGTTTATTGATGCCGGTTATGAATATACCGACACTTACAACCGTTTAGCGACAGTGCCTAAAGGCAGCAACGTACTGGGGTTATTTGCACCTGTAGCCTTACCTGCCATGCTAGACGACAGCCGTGATAATCGCCTTAAATACCTAACAGAACATGCTATTAAGCACTTAGAAAACGACAACGGGTATTTCTTACTGGTTGAAGCAAGCCAAGTAGACTGGGCAGGGCATGCCAATGATATCGCGTCGGCGATGGCTGAAATGCAAGACCTTGCCTACACCATAGGATTCTTAAAGACCTACGTGCAAGCGCACCCAGATACCTTGGTTATTCTAACGGCCGATCACAGCACTGGCGGTTTAACCATAGGTGCTCGAGGTGACTATAGCTGGAGCCCAGAGTATTTACACAACTTGAAAGCGTCATTGGGTACCATAGCGAAGAATATGGTTGAACACGATAATCCTGGTGATTATGTTGCAACGACTTTTGGTTTTGATGTTACCGATGAAGAAATCGCCACGCTCGATAGTATTGCACAGCAAGATGTGAAAGCGCGCTTTAATGCCCTGAAGGTATTTTTAGACAACAAAACCAACACAGGCTGGACAACATCGGGCCATACTGGTGTAGACGTAGAAGTATTCGCATTTGGCGCTGGTCACGACGATTTTATGGGCCAAATTGATAATACGGATATCGCTAAGAAGATTTTTAACTTCATTGATAATCGCAATACCACTACCCAAGGTATTTCAACAAACGTTGAGTTGATAAAAGCAACGGATAGAAAAGACGGCACAAACGCAAGCTGCGACTTTAAAGAAAATTGGCGTTGTAACTAAACGTATAGGAATACTGCGCTAATGCTGGAATTGTTAGAAGCCATTTTTGATGAAGTAAAACCTATGCTAGGGGAGGGTAAAGTCGCAGACTATATTCCTGCGCTTGCCAGTGTCGATCCTCATCAATTTGGCATCGCTATCTGTGATATTGAAGGGCACATTACGTCAATTGGTGATGCTGATGTGCCTTTTTCTATTCAAAGTATATCTAAAGTCTTCAACTTAGTGCTTGCCATGAATCACTATGGCGAGGGCATGTGGGAACGGGTAGGTTGCGAACCGTCGGGTCTGCCATTTAACTCGCTAGTACAGTTGGAATACGAAGACGGTATACCACGGAACCCGTTTATTAATGCGGGGGCATTAGTGGTGAGTGACATGACACAGTCTCGTTTCGCCTCGCCTCATATTGGTATGCGAGACTTCGTCAGGCGCTTAGCGTGTAATGAGCAAATCTTTGCTAATAAAGTGGTTGCCGATTCAGAGTTTGAACATCGGGCTAGAAATGCCGCTATGGCGTATTTAATGAAAGCTTACAATAACTTCGAGAACGAAGTTGAAGATGTATTGCATAGCTATTTTAACAACTGTGCCTTGGAAATGAGTTGTGTTGATTTAGCGCGAGCCACAAACTTCTTAGCAAATAGAGGTTACTCTAAATGTGCCGACGAACAGGTACTAAGCCCAGACCAAAATCGTCAAGTAAATGCGTTGTTAGCTACAAGCGGTATGTACGACGAAGCGGGGAGTTTTGCTTTTAAGGTTGGCTTACCAGGGAAAAGCGGGGTTGGCGGGGGAGTAATAGCCGTAGTACCTGGTCGCTTTTCTATTTGTGTGTTTTCACCTGCGCTAAACGCGGTGGGGAACTCTCATTTAGGTGTAGCTGCGCTTACGTCATTGAGCAAGCGCATTAATTGGTCGGTCTACTGATTAATAAAATCATCTAACTCTTCGCCAGTTATCTTCTTAATCTGGCTGAATAAATACCATAGTGCGGTAATAAGCAATATCATGCTGGGTATGACAATGACGGGGTAGCTTAAGGCTGTCATTCGGCCTAGTTCTTCGGTATAAGCCGTAGTGCCTGGCTCGCTAACCAAAATCACCTTGGCTAAAATGTAGTTTAAGGCAGAAGATAAAAAGAACGAGCTTGCCACAATGTATGAACTTACTGCGACTTTACGTTTAAACAAAGCCTGTTTGTTTTGTTCATCGAGTACGCGGTTCAAGTGAGGCCAGTTTATAATTTGGTCGTTTAAGATCAGCATTTTGACCAGCGGCTTTTCAGTATATTGGGTTATCAATACCGCCAAACCAATAGCCGCAGGAATAGCTGCCTCTTTAATGGCGATATACTCGGCAGGCAGTTTTAACAAACTAAAACCACCCGTTAGCAATACGCTGATAATACCTAAAACAGAAAACCCGTTTACTTTGCCTGATGCTTTCAAATCCCATAGCCCATAACCTATGGGGAAAGCGAGTGCGGCGACAATACTCCATTCGGGGCCTAAATAATCTTCAGAGCTTGCATAGCTCATTAGCACCACGGGTATAATAATATTGAAAGCAAGGTTGCCGAAAAAGCCCTGATTTTTTTGCTGCGATTGTACTTCTGCCATAACGCCTTTATCTTTCTCTTATTTGCCGCACTGTTTAATTGAGCACAATTATACGGCATCCATTCATCGTGCCCAGTGCCAAGCGGCAAATAACCCACCTAAAAAGCCAAATAGATGATATTCAAATGAAATAAATCTAGAGGTTGGCAATATACCTACCAGCATTCCGCCGTAAAGGATGGCAACAATGATAGAAATAAGCAGGTATTTCACTTTCTTACTCTTAAAACCAGCTAATACTAGGAAGCCGAAGTAGCCGTAAACCATACCACTTGCGCCAATATGCATAGCACTACGACCAAAAATCCACACCCCCAGTCCGCCAATAATCAACGTACTTGCGGTGGCGATGAGAAAGGTGCGCTTTCCCCACTGCATAGTAAGCCACATAAACAGCAATAAGGGGATAAAGTTAGCCATTAAGTGGGACGGCGTACCGTGTAAAAATGGGGCTGTGAAGATATAGGGCAAATGAGACAAGGAGCGTGGATATACGCCAAACTGATTCAAGCTATTTCCCGTTACCAGGTTCACTATCTCAATGACGATAAGAAATGCAGCCAAGGTAAGTAACACGCGAAGTTGAAAAGACAGTGGCTTCATAAACAATTTTTATTCCTTCGTTATAACACTTGCCTAGTATGGAAGTATTGCTGGGCGGCTATGCTCATTAAACAACAGCGTTTTGTTGTTCAGCTACAATCAACTACAAGATGATGTGGGGTAAATATCGAGACAAGTCTTGCGTAATCGCATTGCTGTCTTCACGCACCGAAATGCCTGCTGGCATGTCATCTACCAACCAGCTACCAATGAGTGTATGGTTTCCATCAAACACAGGAAGGGGGTGAAAAGCTTGTACAATAAACCCTTCATCTCCATACGGACCTGGGCTTAATTCCGATTCCTTTCCATTTTCAATTAATGAAATATTCGCACCTTCTCTTGAAAATAATGGCTTTTTGACCCACTTGCCGCCGTGCGTGGCATTATGAGGGGTTTTATGATGGATATTATGAGGAATATCGTCGGCGAAATAGGCAGGGAGTAAATTAGGGTGGCCTTTAAATTTCTGCCATAACAAAGGCAGTAGTGCTTTGTTTGAAATAATAGACTTCCACGCAGGTTCTAACCAATTTACCTTTGCATCAGCGAGTGAGTCACCAAACTCTTCGCGCAGGATAAACTCCCAAGGATATAACTTGAAACAATCGGTAATGGGGGCATCAGCCAGGTCGGTAAATACCCCTGTATCTGCCAAACCAATGTCTTCAATAAAAACGAAGTCGCTTTGAATACCAGCTTCTTTTGCGCAGTCTTGAAGGTATTGCACCGTCCCTCGGTCTTCTTCGGTATCTTTGCAGCAAGAGAAGTGCATTTGATTTAATTGATAATGCTGGGCTATTTCACCGAAGCGAAACACCAGCTTTTCCTGCAAGCTATTAAACTGATCAGCATTTCGCGCCAGTACACCCGCATTCACTTGTTGTTCTAACCATAGCCATTGCCAAAAACCTGATTCGTACAAGCTGGTGGGCGTATCTGCATTGTTTTCAAGCAGTTTTGCGGGGCCTTTGCCGGAATAAACTAAATCTAAGCGGGAATACAAACTAGGGTCGCGGTTGCGCCAACTGTCTTTAACTAATCCCCAGTGGGCTTCGGGAATAGAAAAGCGGGTGAGTAACTGCTCACTATTAACCACATCATCTACCACAGCTAAGCACATTTGATGAAGCTCAGCGGTGGGGTCTTCAATGTCTTTTTCAATCTGAGCAAGCGTAAATTGATAATAGGCGCGCTCATCCCAATAGGGTTCGCCATACATGGTATGAAAATGAAACCCAAATTCGCCGGCCAATTGCTGCCAACCTTTGCGAGGCTGGCATGGCATTCTAAACATGGCTTATCCGCCCCAACTGCCCTTGCGTGAGCTACTTCCCCACGATGATTTTGCCCTTACACTGCTACCAAAACCGCCGCGCTTCATTGTGCGATTTACCGTAGGTTTGGGTTTCAGTGTATCTGAGCCCACTTTGTAATTGCGCTTGCGAATATCACCGCTAAACACATTTCCATCAGCCGTAACCCAACGAGAGCGATATGAAGAGTAGGGTGAATATGAGGTATAGAGAGGCTGTGAGTAATAGCGATTTGGCGATAACAACTGACTTACCATGAAGCCTGCCATAAAGGGCATAAATACACTGCCTGAATTGGTATTCACCGTGCGGCATTGGTTGGCACCAAATTCGTACTCACAATCGTATTCGCTATTAAAGCGAGGGCTAGTACGCATGGCTTCTTCTGTCGCGGTTTTATAAGCTGCATCACAGCGCTCTACTGCATCAGGGAAATCTCGCTTGCAGTCTTCCAGTGAAGTGTAAATTTGTGCGTCTTGTTTCTCTTCACCACAAGCACTTAGGAAAACGCTGGCAATACCAATAGCGAGAGGCTTTAACGCGTAGCTTTTGCGCATACGAGAAAGGTTAATACCTGAGCTACGTTTTCGGCTGGTGGCAGAACCACTTGACTGATTATCTGTCATAGCATCTTGTGCTGCGTGTGATTTATTAGAGTTTGTCATGGGTCCCCCTTAATAGGTCATGCATGCCGCATTTAATAAACCCACTGCAATAGACATACTGGCTAGCATCACGCCTGCAGAAACTTCATTTTCGTTAATACGCTGAGCAATTTTAGGCATAAAGGTAAAACGTAATAACGCAAAGGCTAACGATTGCGCAATAATAGCGACAACAGCCCAAATAATGAAATCGACAATAGCGACTGAGTGTGTCGCTGCGCTAGCAAGTGCAATAGCAAAACCAACAATCGCGCCGCCAAAACCAATTGCAGCTGCTACGTTTTTCTCTTCTTTAACTAGTTTCCACTCATCATGTGGGGTCACTAGGGCATACACCAGTTTGAAGACGAATAAGAAAACAATTGAGAGGCCGAAATACACCGCAAAGTTATCTAATCCTGCCAATGAGTCCATAATAGTGTTCATAGAACGTCCTTACCTTTATATGTCGATTAACCGTTTATCGTAATGTCTGCGGGTTCTACGTCAAACCCCGTGGAAATAACTAGGCAGCGGTCGAAATTGCTACCCACTATCTTTTCTTCGCCCGCCACCAGTAATGACTCCACTCTATCATTTTCTATCTCTCGTTCGTAGAGCATCATAAACTGATCGGTAGTGCTGATATCTTCATCTTCTTCGTAGGTGGTTTCTGTCACTGCTACGGGCGGTGATTCTGCCCCTACGGCCTCCCAGACTCGCTTAAATACTTTGCCATCAAGAGTATAAGTAGGTTGGCTAATCAGGGTATTTACGCACGATTTCCATTGCTGTTCACTGCCAATGGTTTCAGTACTGTAAAAATGCCAAAGTTTAACGTCGGTAATATGATTCTCTGTAAGCCCGCCATCAAGTACTACTTGTAAAAAACCATCATCGTCTGTGTAAAAGCGCAGCAAAGTACCGCCAGTATCAAGTGGTGCTTCACCCACGGCTTGAATCAGCTGAGAGCGAGCGGCTCCCTCGATGGTAAGGGAAGGCTCTAATAACGACAGCTTTAAATTATCTAGCTCGAATGAACCACCTAAATACAAGCCCATCACTTCAGGCGCTTTGGGTTTTTCTGGCGCTTTTTTCTTAAATAATTTACTAAACACAATACACTCCTGTGCTATTCGGCGTCTAACGATGGCCAATTGATAGCATTAATGCGCCTGTCGGCAATGTAAAATAAGGTATCGCCTGGTGCTAGGGTTGAGTCTAACGGCGGGTTCACCACCATGTCTTTCACTTGGCCGTGTGGGGCATAACCAATAAATATGGCATCGTGTCGGCGCTTTAAGTTCATAAATAGTTTGGCAACGGAAATAGAAGGACTGTCTTTAGGTATTTTCACTGAGAACTGCGCTTGCCCTTCGCCAATGCTTAATAAGTCGTGATGCAGCATACTGGAACCGGGATCGAATGCCGCTTTCGCCAGCATTTCAACGGCAACACTAGGTGTACATTCCACTTTTGGGCAGTGTTCTTGTAGCAAGCCTACTAGGCTATCATCATTGAAATAAGCAACTTGATGGGCTTGCGGATTTCGTTTCGAACAATACAGCGCAGTGGTCATAGTGACATCATCTTGTGGATTGTCGATGAGAATTGTTTGAGCCGCGTCAATACACGCCCGATCCATATCGTCGTCTTTGTTAAACGAGTCTACTTTAACGAATTCTATAATACCTGGCATGGGGTTGGTGATATCCGCTTTTACACACAGAACAATGTCGGGCCGTTCGGTCATGGCTTCGCGTTCTTGCAATAACAAATTTAACAACAACATAGTGCGTTGCTCATTCCAACCAATCACCAATATATGTTTACTAACATTTAGGCTTGTCATGCCCATTACCCCTTTTTTCCATTGTTCAGATACCCAGGCTGCAATTCGGCCAATTACCATGGCAAAAATACTTAGTCCTAAGGGAATAACGTAAAGTGCTACGATGAGCTTGCCGGCGGAGGTCGTGGGTGATAAATCGCCATAACCCACCGTCGATGCGGTAACAGCTAACCAGTAGATAAAATCGGCTTGTGCAATTAATGCATTTTCGTTGGCGGCATAGAGTAGCCAATAACTACTCACACCATAGAAGGCGGTAGCGCCTAAAATCGTGTACCAACGAGATTCGGCGAAATACTGCAGCATGATTTTGCGCAGCTGTATCCATTGCGACATAGCGAGAAACAACCTTTGTTTGTCTTTCTTTAACTGTGCCTTTAAGCGAGGAATATGTCTATAAAAGACGAAACGGGAGCCTAAGCTCCCGTTAAATATTAATTTATTTGCCTAAAATACGAGCAAGTTCATCATTGGCGGAGGTTTTTCCCCCTTTTATACCGGCTTCAGAAAGGCGCTTTTCTAAATCGCTGCTCGACTCTTCAGTGGCAAGTTCTTCCGCCGCTTGAAGTTCAGCGTTGCGCATCTTCTGCTTATCTTGAATGCGTGAAAGCGATTCCGTTGCAGTTTTCATCTTGCTGTTCGCGCCCATGTGGCGAGACGAAACAGCAACTTGGGCCTTTTGTACACTTTCAGTGGCTTTCACCATATCCACTTGCTGCTCTAAACGGCGTAAGTTTGCTTTTGCTTGCTGGATATTCTGTGCCAATTGCTTCTCTGATTGTTGGAACTGATCAAGATACGCTTGTTCTTGCGCTTGCTCTTCTTTCAACTCAGATACCTTTTGGGCACAATCAAGGGCTAACTGACGATCGTTATCAATAGCTTTGCGTGCATGCGCTTCGTATTCTTCAATGGAAGAATTAAAGCTAGCGACTTTTTGCTGAGACAACTTACATTTCGCTAAAATCTGCGTTCTAGCATGATCAGATTTACGTAACTCTTCTTTAGCTTCTCTAATTTCCTGCTCCAGAATACGGATAGCCTGGCTATCTACTACCGACTGTGCCGCTTCGTTGGCACCACCCTTTACTGCAGTAACTAATTTTTTCCAAACTGACATTCGCTTCTCCTTCGAAGTAAATATTAACTAAGGTGTGTTTCGTAGGCATCTAAAAATGATGCAACGTTCTGAAACAGTGTTTCTACTTCAATCACAATACTTTCTGATTTCGATTGGGCACTAAGCGCACCAAAGGCAACGTAGTATTCCTCATCGCCAACAGTGGAAATACCAACCGTAGTTAACGGGAACAACATATGGGTAGATAAAATTTCGTGATCTAAAGCCGCTTTGTCTTTCACTTCCGATGAAGCAAACAATAAAGTTTCCACTAAAATTTGCTCGCCGCTAATAGCCAGCCACGCGTCTATACCGTCTTGATTCGCAATGAGTAAACAGTTTTCCTCACGCGTCACCACAAAGTCATCGTGCTCTTTAAACAAAGATTCGATGCTCTCTAGATCCCAACTCATACAGTTCTCCTTTTCGATTGAAGCGATAATGTCGAGTGCCACTGTAACCACAATTTACGCACTCGCCAATATTCTTGACTTGCAGTGTAGACGTATTATGCCATAATCGTCAATAACGAATATGCTTTTAATGTGTAAAAAAGTGTGTTTTTGTAAAATATACGTCACAAATGGGGTGTTTAATTGAGTGCTAAAAATGCATGGCGACAAACCGTAGCGCGACTCGTTAAGTCTGAAATGTCTGTGCGTGGAGTGAAATATCAAGCGCTCAGTCAGCGTTTAGCCGACATTGGTGTAGAACAAAGTGCTGATAATTTAAGAAATAAGGTGAATAAAGGCATTATGGGCGCAGATTTGTTAGTACAAATATTATACGTCCTTAAAGCGCGAGCGGTAGATGCGGCGTTAATAGAAGAAATCTTAACTGATCTTGACGATACAAACAGGTAAAATGCTTCATTACAAAAAGGATATGAAGTGAAACGTTCGCTTAAGAAGTCGATACCAATCGACAAGCGAAAAAAAACCCGACAAATGTCGGGTCTAAGATAAGGAATGTTAAGGGAGAACATCATCACTATCTGGGACGAATCTTAACCGTTTAAGGTTTTTTCTTCTATCTTTGTTTGATATTCGACCGTATTGGGTTCCATAAGTAGGTGTAGTAAATTATACATGGCTACTTTAGGCTAATAAAAATAACAGGTTGGATGATTGAGTGGAGTTGTATTTCGGTTGAGTTAACCAATGTGCATAAAACTTAAATTTACTTAATATTCAACTTTTGTCTTAATTCTTTAGTTCAATTTTAGCGTTTTAAATAGTAAATATGAAATTATCAGATTATCGCTTCACACTACCAGAAAACCTGATTGCCAAGTACCCAACAGAAAATAGAACGGCAAGCCGTTTACTTCAGTTGAATGGTAAGTCGGGCGCAGTTACTCACGCTATGTTTAACGACATGCTGTCGTTAGTAGACGAGGGTGACCTTCTGGTTTTTAATAACACCCGTGTGATACCTGCGCGGCTGTTAGGCAAGAAAGAAACCGGTGGCCACGTTGAAGTGCTTATTGAACGTATTTTAACCGAGCACACCGCACTTGCGCATGTTCGAGCCAGTAAAGCACCAAAGCCTGGTACCCGTTTGTTGCTAGAAGAGCATGTAAATATCACGGTTGAAGGGCGTGATGATGCTTTGTTCTTGCTGCGCTTCGACCATGAAGAAACGGCACTTTCATTGTTAGAGCAGTATGGCCATATGCCATTGCCACCCTATATTGACCGCCCTGATGAGTCTACCGACAAAGAACGCTATCAAACGGTTTACAATGAAACGCCAGGCGCAGTTGCAGCGCCAACGGCGGGCTTACACTTTGATGACAATATGCTAGCGGCGTTAAAAGCAAAAGGCGTGAACTTGGCCTTTGTTACCTTGCACGTTGGTGCAGGTACGTTCCAACCTGTAAGGGTGGAAAATATTGAAGAGCATAAAATGCATGCTGAGTATGCCGAGGTATCTCAAGAAGTGGTAGATGCCGTATTGGCAACCAAAGCAAAAGGTAAGCGGGTGATTGCGGTAGGCACTACATCGGTACGTTCGTTAGAATCTGCGGCAAAAGCCAGTGTAGAGCGATCAATCGAAAATAATACAGGTGAAAACCCTGTGATTGCTCCGTTTTACTCAGATACTGAAATTTTTATTTATCCGGGTTTTACCTTCAAAGTAGTCGATGCCATGTTTACCAATTTTCATTTGCCCGAATCGACACTAATGATGCTGATAAGTGCTTTTGCTGGTAGAGAAAATGTGATGAATGCTTATCAAGAAGCCATCGAGAACGAGTACAGGTTCTTTAGTTATGGCGACAGTATGTTTATCGAAAAAGCCTAATTGAAAGATAAAGCTTCACGATATTTTAGGGAATAGGGCAGAGGATGACCGCCCTATTTCTTTATCTCAACGATAAACATGCGTATTGGGCATGATCTCAGAAGAATAACTGGTATAATCGCCCACAATTTCGTTTGACCCAGCGCCAGAGCGCGCACCTAATTGGGAACGCTTTACATGCAATTTGAGTTGTTGAAAACCGATGGTAAAGCCAGACGCGGACGTCTGGTTTTTGATCGTGGTGTGGTAGAAACCCCAGCATTTATGCCAGTGGGAACCTACGGCACAGTGAAAGGGATGACCCCTGAAGAATTAGAAGACAGTGGTGCACATATTTGCCTTGGCAATACATTCCACTTGATGCTGCGCCCTGGCACAGGCGTTATACGCCAGCATGGCGACCTGCATGATTTTATGCATTGGGATAAGCCTATCCTTACCGATTCAGGTGGCTTCCAAGTATTCAGTCTAGGTGATTTGCGTAAAATCACTGAGGAAGGGGTAACCTTCCGCTCGCCAATTAACGGTGAGAAGATTTTACTTACGCCAGAAAAATCAATGGAAGTGCAACGCGATCTGGGTTCCGATATCGTGATGATTTTCGATGAGTGCACGCCTTTTCCTGCTACTGAGCAAGAAGCACGCGTTTCTATGGAAATGTCATTACGCTGGGCGAAGCGAAGCAAGGAATCTCATGGCGACAGTCCTGCTGCTTTGTTTGGTATCATCCAAGGTGGCATGTATGAAGGTCTGCGTGATGTATCGCTGGCTGGGCTAGAAGCTATTGGCTTCGATGGTTATGCCATTGGCGGCTTATCGGTTGGTGAGCCTAAAGAAGATATGATCCGCATTATCGACCATACCGCGCCGCAAATTCCAGAAGACAAACCACGCTATTTAATGGGTGTCGGTAAACCAGAAGATATTGTAGAAGCGGTGCGCCGTGGTATCGATATGTTCGATTGCGTTATGCCAACCCGTAATGCAAGAAACGGTCATTTGTTTGTTACCGATGGCGTAGTAAAAATTCGTAATGCGGTGCACCGCAACGATACGTCACCTCTTGATGAAAATTGTGACTGTTACACTTGTAAAAACTATTCTCGCTCTTATCTACATCATTTAGATAAGTGTAATGAGATTTTGGGTGCGCGTTTAAACACCATCCATAACCTTCGTTACTACCAACGTGTTATGCAAGGCCTTCGCGATGCTATTGAAGCAGATTCGTTGGACGAATTCGTACACACTTTCTATGAACAAAAAAATATGCCGGTTCCGGCACTATAACAACGAAAATAATTGGGGAATTTTATGAGCCTATTTATCTCAAGCGCACACGCGCAAGCTTCTGGCGGCGCTGCACAAGGCGGTGGCATGGAAATGATCATCATGTTGGCCGTATTCGGTTTAATCTTTTACTTCCTACTTTATCGCCCTCAAGCGAAGCGTGTAAAAGAGCATAAAAACTTAGTTACCTCACTGGGTAAAGGCGATGAAGTGCTAACGCAAGGTGGCATTGTTGGTCGTATTACTAAAGTGTCTGACGACAAAGATTTTATCGAAATTTCTCTTAACGACACGAACAACATCGTTGTGCAGAAGTCGTCTGTAACAGCTGTGTTGCCAAAAGGCACGATGAAGTCGCTGTAATTGACAAACGCCGGGGCCGGGACCTTCCCGGTACTGGCACGAAAGGAACTATCCAGTGCTAAATAAAAATTCAATCTGGAAAGTGCTAAGTACGCTTGTCGTCATTGGACTATGCGCACTTTATGCACTTCCCAATATCTACGGTGAAGATCACGCAGTGCAGATTTCTGCAGGCCGTGACGCTGTCGTAACCGAGTCAATGATAGGCCAAGTTGAGTCTACGTTGGCGGCAAAAGGTATTACTCCCAAGCGCATCGAATTCGAAGATGAGCAAATTCTCGTTCGTATCTCAGATTCAGACACTCAATTAGTTGCCCGTGAAGCATTAGAAGATGCATTAGGTGACGATTACTTTGTGGCAATGAACCTTGCACCTGATACGCCAGAATGGCTTGAAGGGTTAGGTGGCACGCCAATGAAACTTGGTTTGGATTTACGAGGTGGGGTTCATTTCTTAATGGAAGTGGACATGACCGAAGTCATCACGAAGTCGTTAGAAGATGCTGAAAGTGGATTTCGCACCTCTTTGCGTGAAGAAGGCATTCGCTATCGCGGTGTTACGCAAAAAGAAGACTACGTAGAAATTACGTTCCGTGATGAAGAAACGCTTGATAAAGCAGAGTTTTTCTTACGTAATCAAAATCGCGACCTTACGCTAAGCCAAACTGACGACCTAGTACTTAGAGCTGTTTTCTCTGAAGCTAAACTTCAAGAGATTCGCGAGAACGCGGTTAAGCAAAACATTACGATTATTCGTAACCGTGTTAACCAGTTAGGTGTTGCTGAGCCTTTAGTTCAAAAGCAAGGTGCCGACCGTATTGTTGTGCAACTTCCTGGTATTCAAGATACGGCCCGTGCGAAAGAAATTCTAAACGCAACCGCAACTTTAGAATTTAGAATGGTTGATCAGAAAAACGACGTGCGTGACGCTATTAGCGGTCGTGTACCAGCGGGTTCTCAAGTTATTGAAGACCAGCAAGGTATTCCTCAGTTGCTTGAAAAGCGCATTATGCTTACTGGAAGTCATATCATTGATGCCAATAGTGGTGTAGATGAATACGGTTTGCCTAACGTTAATATTTCTCTTGATTCAGAGGGCGGCAATAAAATGTCTCGCTCGACTCGAGGCAATATTGGTAAGCCGATGGCTACGGTATTTATTGAATACAAGTCGAACGGCGAGCGTAATAAAGACGACAAGCTAATCTTCGAAAAGCACGAACAGGTTATTTCCGTAGCCACTATTCGTGCACAGTTAGGCAGTAAGTTTCAAATTACGGGTCTAGATTCACCGAAAGAAGCCCGCGACTTAGCCTTGTTACTCCGTGCCGGAGCATTGATTGCGCCTATTCAAATTGTTGAAGAGCGCACAGTAGGGCCAAGTTTAGGTAAAGAGAACATTGAGCTTGGTACACAAGCTATTGTGTATGGTTTGTTGGCGGTACTTGTGTTTATGCTCATTTACTACAAAGCCTTTGGTATTGTGGCAAACATTGCACTTATCACCAACTTGGTGATGATTGTGGGTATTATGTCTATGATCCCTGGTGCGACGCTAACCTTACCGGGTATGGCGGGTATTGTTCTTACCGTTGGTATGGCGGTAGATGCTAACGTACTTATATTCGAGCGTATTCGCGAAGAGATACGTGATGGAAGAAGCCCTCAACAGGCCATTCATCATGGCTATGACAGCGCGTTCTCTACCATTTTAGATGCTAACATCACAACGTTCATTGCGGGTCTTATTCTGTTCGCTGTAGGAACCGGTCCAATTAAAGGCTTCTCTATTACGCTAATGATTGGCATTGCTACCTCTATGTTTACTGCCATTTTACTAACACGCGTTATCGTTAACGCTGTGTGGGGCGGTCGACGTAATGTACAGAAATTAGCGATATAGGAGCAGGACATGCAATTATTAAAGTTATCTGAAACCATTAATTTCATGCGTCTGCGTGTGCCAGCGATGGTGCTATCTACCATTCTTATTTTAGGCTCATTCGTCTCTTTGGGCGTTAACAGTCTTAATTGGGGATTAGATTTCACTGGCGGAACGTTAATTGAAGTGGGTTATGAAGATTCGGCAAACCTAGAATCGATTCGTGCGTTACTTAACAACGCGGAATTCGAAGACGCTATTGTACAAAACTTTGGCAGCAGCCAAGAGGTGCTAATTCGTATTGCACCTCGTGACGGTGTTAAAGCGGCCACCATTGGTGAGCAAGTATTAGCAGCGTTACGTGCCGACGGCACTGCGGTTGATATGCGTCGTATTGAATTCGTAGGGCCAAATGTGGGTGAAGAGCTTACTGAGCAGGGTGGTTTGGCCATGCTAGTGGCGCTCATCTGTATATTGGTTTACGTTGCCATGCGTTTTGAATGGCGTTTCGCGCTAGGTTCGGTATCGGCCCTTGCTCATGATGTTATTCTAACCTTGGGGTTATTTTCGATACTTCAAATTGAATTTGATTTAACGGTACTCGCAGCGGTATTAGCGGTAATTGGTTACTCGCTTAACGATACCATTGTTGTCTCTGATCGTATTCGTGAAAACTTCCGCAAAATTCGTAAAGGCGAGCCCATTGATATTATCAATATTTCGCTTACGCAAACCTTGAATCGTACAATCATTACATCACTCACCACGGTATTAGTGTTGATTGCCTTGTTCTATAAAGGCGGCGCACTCATTCATGGTTTTGCTACTGCATTGTTGTTTGGTGTTGTTGTTGGTACGTATTCTTCCGTTTATATTGCAAGCTCAGTTGCACTAGCACTGGGTATTAGTAAAGAAGATTTGATGCCACCTCAGGTAGAAAAAGAAGGCGCTGATTTAGACCCAATGCCCTAATTTTTGACGCTAGGTTCACAGGTTACAAAAAGCTAGTCAGCAATTGACTAGCTTTTTTTTGCTTTCAATTTACGCGGCAAGAGTTAAGCGGGCTTTTAAGGCGTCTTTGTAACGCCTAGAGACGGGAACTTCAGTGCCATTTAACAATGTTAAAGTGCCATCTCCGCTGTCTTCAAATCGTATATTATCTATAAGTGTGCTTTGCACCGCATAGGAACGATGAACACGAATGAAGCCTTTTTCACTAGCGTGTTCACAGAAATGTTTCATGGTATACCGTAATGGAAAGGTCGATTTAACCGTGTGCAGATTAATATAATTGCCTGATGCTTCTACCCAATAGACGTCACTAAGTTTTACTAAAAATTCTCTGTTTAGCTTCTTTACCAATAAATTGTCAGGCATGCCCGAGGTGGGGGTATCCCCTCTAGCGCCACTAACTTCCCCAGGCGCATCATGCTCCCGAATAGCAGAAGCCTCTCCTATAAGTCTTCTATAACTGAACATCATGATGTAATAAAAGGTGATAAGAGTGATATAACCCCATAAATCCTTACGGTACTCATAGAAAAGTTCGCTGGCTATAGGCCCGAAATTATATTCTTTGTCCGATAGTAAATAGCACAGCTCTCTAAAGGCCACCATCAAAGTGACATGTGCAAATGAAAAAAGGCTCGCAAACGCAAAATGCCAAAGTAACCATGTCCTAATCCCAAATGCGTAAGTATCAAGTTTGCGGATGAAATAAATAAGGGGGACGACTAATAATGCAGTGGCCAATGCGCTGCTATATTCCCACAGATAAGGCTCCCACAACGAAGTGCTGTTATTTGAATCTCTCGAGAGCTCTGTCCAATCTGATGCAGCATTAATCGAGTTATTCAAAAATAGATAAATCACCAGCAGTACAAAGGCTGCCCATTTATGATATCGCTCTGTATCGCGAAAAAACTGACTGAGTTTTTCGTCACTGCTACCCACCGCTCACCCCCAATTACTCATTCTCTCGTCACTCTACGCTAGTGTAAGTAAGAAAATCTACGTTATATCAAACCCTATTACTACATTATTGAATAGGGCAGACAGTAATGACACAAGCAATAAGTCGCAGCGAATCAACCCGGTTTCATGAACTCGATGCACTAAGAGTGATCGCCTTTGGTGTGTTAATTCTCTATCACATTGGTATGTACTACGTTTTGGAATGGGGGTGGCATATCAAAAGTGAACAGCCTCAAGCGTGGCTGCAAGACGTGATGATTTTAACTAATCAGTGGCGAATGTCGCTGTTATTTCTAATTTCTTCGATGGTACTCACGGTATTGTTGACGCGCGTAGAGCCTAAACCGCTTCTATTCCTAAAACGGGCAGGGAAGTTGATAATTCAGCGAACCCAACGTTTAATGATTCCGTTATTATTTGGCATGTTTGTGATAGTTGCCCCACAAGTTTATATTGAGTGGACGGTAAATGGGGTGATAGACACCACTTTTACGCAGTTCTATTTAGAATACATTAACCCTAATACACAATGGCTTACCGAGCGTCATTCTGACATTGGCTTACTCACATGGAATCACCTTTGGTTTCTCCCTTACTTGTGGGTGTATTCCTTATTGTTAATTTTGCTGTTTCCGATAATGGCTCAGTTGGCAAAACTCCAGATTGGAATAATAAGCTTTTCTTTTGCATCCTCTACAGCAATGGTCGCAATATGGCTAATGCTGCGAAATACATACCCCACTACACACGATTTGCTAAATGACTGGTACAGCCATGCTAAATACTTCCTTGTTATGGTGGTAGGTGCCGTTATCATTTTGCAGCCCAAACTATGGGAAGCACTAGAGCGTACTCGTTATGTAAGCGCGGTGGTGGCGTTGTGCATGTATTCACTTATTATCGCAGATAGGCATGACATGTTTGGGCCTGTTGGCGACTGGATGACTGAGTATTGGTGGTTCAGAGTGATGGTCGGTTATATTGTAGTGCTGAATCATTGGGCTTGGTTAGCGGCGATACTAGGTTTTGGTAAGCGTTATTTAAATAAACCCATGGGTTGGGTAAAATACCTTAATAGCGGTGTGCTTTCTTACTATATGATGCACCAAACACTGATTGTGGTGGCCGCGTATAGCCTTCATTCAATAGGCTTTCCAGTAGGCATTCAGTTTGTGCTCATTTTACTATTTACGTTAGTTGGTTGTGCGCTAACTTATGAACTTGCCAAAAGAAACATGGTTACACGAGTACTATTTGGGTTGAAGGCTAGGTCGCAACGACCTAACCAAGACATTGATACAACCATTACGCTATCTTCTGCATCGGCTTATTCAAAGACAGGGTCTAAGCCGCCTACAAAAGCCAGCTTATAAACAGGCACAAAAAAAGCGGTGTATGAACACCGCTTTTTTTTCATTTTATACGAGACGCTAAATCAATGAGCTGCCTTCTAAATGCAAAGGCTATTTTAAATGCTTAACTAAGCCTTGAACTACCTTGGCGCTACCAGCAACAATTTCACCGCTATAAAGTGGATCGTTACCGCCTTTAAAGTCGGTGACTAGGCCACCAGCTTCACGAACAATAAGTTCGCCTGCTGCGATATCCCACGTTTTAATACCACGTTCCCAGTAGCCATCATGACGGCCAGCAGCAACGTAGGCTAAATCTAACGCTGCACTACCTGCACGGCGAATGTCGCCACACTCATGGAAAATTTTGTTTAGGCTTAGCGCATACTCGCCAAACTTAGCTTTGTTTTTAAACGGCATGCCAGTGGCGAGAATAGTCTCATTTAAATCACGAGGCTTAGACGCACGAATACGGTAACCATTTAGCTGAGCGCCTTGTCCACGGCTAGCTGTGAATAACTCGCTACGAATAGGATCGAATACAACAGCTTGGTCTAGACGACCTTTGTGAAGTAATGCAATTGATACGGCAAAATGAGGAATGCCTTTAATGAAATTGGTGGTGCCATCTAATGGGTCAATAATCCACTGGAAATCTGTATCTGCGCCGGCAGTTTCGCCAGACTCTTCGCCCATAAAGCAGTGATTTGGGAATGATTGCTGAATTTTAGCAATAATAGCTTGTTCAGCATCTTTATCGATTTGCGTAACGAAATCGTTAGCGCCTTTTGATTCAGTTGCTACTTCGTTGTGTTTTTCGAAACCACGAACAATAATTGTGCCAGCCGCACGCGCTGCGCGCACCGCAATATTCAGCATAGGATGCATAGATAAACCACCAATTGTAAAAGACCAAAGAACAGACCTTGACCATAGGTTAGCCCAACATGCGTTTTACGCAAGTGACCCACAAGGTAAGGTGTTCAAAACGCGCGCATCTTAACCAGAATGCTCGTGTGATGCAAATGAAATGTGGGTAGGTCGCACAACTACGGATGATGCCGACTGGTTTGAGGCATCAATGTAGGCCTTCAGATAGCCATCTATACCGCCATTGTGCTACTATTCGCTCAATATTGACGAGGCTACAGGTAATAAAAAGCATGCTCGAGAACATCCGTATTATTTTGGTGAGTACATCACACACTGGCAACATTGGCTCTACAGCGAGAGCAATGAAAACCATGGGCTTGAGTAGCCTTTATTTAGTTAATCCTGTTCATGAGCCTGATGGCCAAGCAAGTGCCTTGGCAGCAGGTGCTGGAGACGTCCTCGCCAATGCTAAAATAGTGAGTACATTAGAAGAAGCCGTGTCTGATTGTGGTTTGGTGGTCGGTACTTCGGCCCGTTCTAGAACCCATTCATGGCCTATGCTTGGGCCACGTGAATGCGGCGAAAAACTAGTACAGGAAGTCAGTAATTTCCCCGTAGCACTGGTATTTGGTCGTGAAAATAGTGGATTAAGCAACGAAGAGTTGCAGCAGTGTCACTTCCATATGTGTATTCCAGCAAATCCTGAATATAGCTCGCTTAACTTAGCTGCCGCGGTACAAACCTTATGTTATGAAATTCGTATGGCCTATCTTAATCGCGAAACCTACCCCAGCGTTGAAGAAGAGTACCCACTAAACGAAGATTTAGAGCGTTTCTATACCCATCTGGAAACGACTTTGGAAAGCACCTCTTTCATTCGTAAAAGCCATCCTGGTGTAGTGATGACTAAACTTCGACGTTTGTTCAATCGCGCGCGTCCTGAGTCTCAAGAACTGAACATACTACGTGGTATATTGGCGTCTATCGATAAATCGGTGAAAGCGCCAGCGCCTGAACCTGAGCCTGAAATTGATAACGATAATGAATCACCTAACTAGACGAGGCACTCGTGTTCTCTAGAATTAAAGATGACATTCAAGGGGTATTTCATCGCGATCCTGCGGCACGAAATACCTTTGAGGTTTTAACCAACTATCCAGGTTTACATGCGGTATGGCTGCATCGTGTTAGCCACAAATTGTGGAAAGCCAACTGGAAATGGTTGGCACGTAGCCTCTCTACATTTAACCGTTGGCTGACTGGGATTGAAATTCACCCCGGTGCTACCTTAGGGCGCCGTGTATTTATCGACCATGGCATGGGCGTAGTGATTGGTGAAACTGCAGAAGTGGGCGACGATGTTACTTTGTATCACGGGGTGACATTGGGCGGTACAAGTTGGACGCCGGGGAAACGTCATCCTACGTTAGAAAAAGGCGCCGTAGTGGGCGCGGGCGCTAAAGTGCTTGGTCCTATTACCATAGGGGAAAATGCCAAAGTAGGCTCAAACTCCGTAGTGGTGAAAGATATACCTGCGGGGGCAACTGCAGTGGGTATTCCTGGGCGTATAATTATCTCTAAACAACAAAGTGATGCAGCGCAGGTTAACCCCAACCGCAATAAAATTGCGGAAAAATATGGGTTCGATGCTTATGCAGTTGCGCCTGACAATCCAGATCCTGTCGCTAATGCCATGGGCATCATGCTGGAGCATATGCATCAAATGGATACCAAGGTGGAAGAGATGTGCAAAGTGATTCAATCACTCGGCGGTGACGTTTGTACTGATAACTTGCATAACATATCTGCGCAAGATTTCGCTGATACGGGTATTGAGTTTGCAGATGAGAGTAAAGCTAAAGCTGGCCAAGAGGCGTTTGACCCAACAATCTAATCATTAGAGGTTTGTTAAACTAACGGTATTTAAGTTACTAATTTTAGAGCTTAAATAGTTCAGCGGTAAAACCCTTTTTACGCTAGCCGCTGCTCGAGAAATGGTAGTAGAGCGCGACATGTATGACAAAATCATTGTCGCGCGTGTCTGACAGAAATTACCTATTCCATTGGCTTTCTACCGAACAGAGTAAGAAAAATTGCTGCCCTGGCTGGCGGCTATAACCGATTCACTTGAAGTGCTTCACAAACATGACGAGAACGCTAAAGGCCTGTGAACTACATTCTGAAAAAAGCCAACCGTCTGTATTGACCGAAAGGCCAACGCTATTATTGTTCGATCACTGACTTCATGTTGCCATACCGATAAAATTAAAACTGGCTGTTCCAACCTCCTCTTGATATATTTCCATGCTCAATAAACAAGGCCAGAAGTAACATGGACGTGCCGTAGTGGGAATACCAGACAAACATAAACAGGAAATTTCTCTATTACACGGCTTTATTGCCCTTTTCTTAATTCTCGTTGTTAGTGGTTTTACTTCTTATGCGCTGAACCTAAGTTGGGGATGGCTTCGTCAGGCGCTAGCCCTTGTGCACCTGTTTGCAGGTTATGTAATTGGTGCCATTTTCTTTTTTTACTCCTATAAGCATTTTAAACGAACGGTGGGTTTTCGACGGACTGGCTCGATCATTCTTGGCGTGATTTTATTTCTTGCAATCTGCTATCTCGCGCTAACAGGTGTTCTGATCAGTTTTACCGGAGTATTAAAAAAACAAGCTTGGTTGCTCGACAGCCACATAGTGTGTGCAATCCTAACGCTTTTCCTGTTAGTCTTTCATTTAATTTGGCATTACATAACATTCCCAAGAAACAGACGTTCAAGCGTTCCGTCTGGGTTTATTACGCTTTCTAATAAAATAATCAAACCTATTTTAGTTGTAGTAGGGGTTGCATGTGCTATCACCATTACCCTGTTGACTGGAAACTACTTAATCCAAAATAATTACCCAAATAATACGGTGGACGATTATCTTTATGCTTATGGCGACGGTCCTTTTTTGCCCAGCTTAACTATGACCGAGAGTGGTACTTTTGTACAACGAAGGTATATTGCAGAATCTGCACAATGTATTGAATGCCATAAAGGGATAGGTGAGCAATGGATGGCTTCTACGCACAGACATGCGGCGGATGACCCTACATACGTACGAAACGTGAATTTGCTGACGGAATCTAAGGGCATTGCACCAACCCGATATTGTGAGGGGTGTCACGCACCAGTGGCTTTGTTAACTGGACAGTTAACACCGGGGGGGAGCCATGGAGGTAAACTAGGTACTGTTGCAAACAAAGAAGGGATCAGCTGCATGTCATGTCATGGCGTGAGTCACTTAACTAGCTCAGAAGGGGTGGCAAGTTATCATTTTTCCCCCAGAGAATCATATCTGTTTGCCAATGTGGATGTATGGCCTCTTAATTTTTTACATCAACAGGCGCTAAAGTTGGTTCCACAGCGTCATGCGAAGGATCTCTTATCACCGCTGCTGCAAGAGTCGCAATTTTGCAGTTCATGTCATATCCAGTTTATGGATAAATCCATGAATAACTGGGGCTGGGTAAAAATGCAGGATGAATTTCTAGCCTGGTCAAACAGTAAGTTTAATTCGCCTAAAGAGCTGAGGTTTTCTCATCCACAAAACAAACAATGCCAAGACTGCCACATGCCGATGATAAAGGCTGACGACATCGCAGCCGATGGCGCAGGGCAAGTACGTTCTCACTACTTTGTCGGTGCCAACGTAATGTTGGCGAAACATTTCGGTAACGAAACATTATTTGAAATGACCAAAGAATTTCTGCAGCAAGACAAAATTCAGTTGTCGATTGAGCCTCCCGAAGATGAGCAGGCCAAACAAAGCGCACTGTACCTTAAAGCTGAGCTGAGAAACCAGCACAAATATCCGGTTGCGATGTATCGGGGAGAGCACAAAAAAATCAAAGTGTTATTGACGAATCAAGGCGTTGGGCATAGTTTTCCCGGTGGCACCATAGACTTAAATGAAGCTTGGATTGACTTTAAGGTATATGACGGACAGCAACGTCTTGTCACCTCCAGTGGTCAGTTGCAAACAGACGGGTCCTTGGGGGCAGACACGGTTGTTTACAAAGAAATCGCAATCGACAGACACGGTAAAGAAGTATGGCGTCACGACTTGTTCAATATGGTTGGGCGAAGTTATGTTAATGTGATCCCTGCGGGGTCTACTGACGTCGTAGAATTTGATCTCATAGTGCCAGACTGGGCCACATCACCACTTACTATTTCAGCCACACTTAAGTTTCGCAAACTCAACCAGAAGTATTTAGATTGGGTTAATCTAAAACAATCAGTTGATACGAATCCAATTATAGATATTGCACGAGACAGTGTCAGCGTAAAAGTGCTCAAAGCACCAGCGAGTCAGTAGTTTTTTTTGATGCGAGCACATAATGCTGGCGCCACTGCGAATCAAGTACATAACCTTTAGCTTGCGCGTAACGGATAAAGCTAGCAATCCAAACATTATTTACCTGATTAGTAGAGACACCGGTGTAACTGTGCTGAAGATACAAAAACTCAAAAATTCTGGTCAGCTGTGGGCTTTGTTCTGTTAACCCTTCTTTGTGTACATTTCGCGCAGCACGGGCCAGTTGATTTATCACTACCCGTTTTTTCACCTTTGAGTCGGATTGCATCAAGTAACTAAGTGCCATGGGGTTGTCTTCCAAGATAGCACTAAAACCACTTCTAAGGTACTTCATGTCTGGCTCAAAGCGTTGCTTACAATACTCTGTTAAAGAAGCGCGAATACGACACTCTTTTGATATAGCTGACCGAAATGCTGGGGAGTACTGGTTTAAATCTTGGTTTTCGAAAAAGGACTGTAAGCTTTGCAAAGTTAAGTAAGGAATAAACCAAGATTGCTCAGGATAATGCTCTAGTAGTAACTGTGAGTAATCTTCAGATAGGGGCAGACCGAGTTGGTTCATTTTTAAGATAATGCGTTCAATATCCTTTTCTGAGCGCAACCGATTGAGTTGACTTATCGCTCGCAATTTATCCTGCTCTGTTGCTGCTGAGACAATATCGATAGTATGGGCGATGGAAAAATGACTAAACAGAGTCGAATTAAGGTAGGTGCTGACCCACGAAGTTTTAGTTGGGTCCGATTCCGTCGTTATTGTGGGCCCAAAAACGTTTTGTAAAACAAGTCTGTCAGTATGAAGCCTGAATACCAATTCATCATTTTCAGTCCGCTCAACAATAGATTTTATCCTGCCAGGTTTTACGTCAAGTTTAGTTAACGTCACTACGCATTCGGCTTTAAGAACCGGTTCGTTAACGTTGGAACAGATCTGCGTTAATGGGGCTAGTGCTTTTCGGTACTTCAAAAAGCCAATTGTTCTAATGACGGATGCAATTAGGGCGTTTGATGCGTGTTGATTCTGTTGGTCCTGGCGAAGAAATGCCATGAGCGAAGCGCCTATTGTTGGGTCTTCGCTCGCGCTCAAAGCATGAAGCGCACAAATTGTCTCAGACTCGAAGGGCGTTCTCAGCGCGCGGTGCAATAACTGAGACTTCAGTACTGGCTTATTTAATGGAGCCACCTCTTCTTCCCAGAACCAGTAATTAAGGTTATCTGTTAGTTGGCAAAATTGTGGTTCTGGCAGTGAACGAATCAAATAATCCAAGTGTTCTACAAACAGATCACTTTCGGTTTTACTGATTAACTCAATAAGCATGGCATAAAGTTCACCACGCTGCTGCGATGGCGGAAATCGCTGCATCTGGTTAAATAACCAACTGATTAATGTGATGACTTCCTGACTTCTCGCCTGCGAAGTTTTCACTGTTACAAATTTATCATGGTTTAATTGTCTGGCAAATGTCAGCAGTGAGCTAAGCGAGGGATCAATTGTTTGCGATAGCGCGGGAATAAGTTCATTTACCGGTAAATCTATATACGCAAAAAAATTGTAATGGCCGGCCTCAATTGAGTCAGTATGGCTTCTTGTTTTTTTCGAGATAATGTCGATCTTGCCTTGTGCCAAACTCAACTGATAAATGTTGTTTAGTGCTAAGTTTTCAAAAATATTTTTGTTATCAGGTCCTGTCACTTTAAGAGATACGTTAGATTCAAATTGACCTAGGCCGAAATGCACCCTGCGTTGGCTTGAAGACAGAAAGGGCTGAGGCTTCACTAATGTCTTGGTTGCTAACTGCGTGTTTGACTCAGTGTTTAAAGTAAATTCTACTAGATTACAGAGGTTTATTGGCTGACAGGTGAAAGATATCCAATTATTATTGGTGTCAGTGCGATTCATATACAGTGACAGCGCACCATTATTGTTGTTTACGGCGTAATCAAGTTTCCCATCGTTGTCAAAATCAGCAGACGCGATCCCTCGGGAGGAACGTTTTAGTGTGGGAAACTGGGAAAATAAAGTTGACTCAAATCGCCCATTGGCTATCTGAAGTCTTCCGGAATTGACATTTCCTACTGGCACATAAGGGGTGTCAATATGGGGTTCTGCGTTGCCCTTTGCTATGATGAAGTCTTCACGGCCATCATTATTTAAATCCTCAACAATTGCTCCCCAAGATTGCACTGAAGCGTCCTTATCGGACGTTGCGAATAATTGCCAAGCTCTGTCCTTGTTTACTTGTTCACCTGCCAAATGCAATTGAGTGCTTCCCCCTCCAAAGGGGATGAACAACAATGCAGTTTTATCTGAAACCTTTATAGAACTGAGTTGAACGTTGGGGGACTTCTTAAAACTCAATAGTTTGGTAAAGAGGTCACTTGACTGGTTATCGCCAAAACCAATAAAGTCTGAATTTGAACCTGAGCCGTTTGCAATATAGTAGCCGCTTGAAGCGGACTTATTTCCGGCAATAATTTGTTTGGGTATAATACTTAAAGTTCGGTCATAACTTGATAGTTGCAGAGTTTCGAATAGAGGAGTAGGTGTGTTGGCTTGGGTACCGCTATTCAGCAGAATTGCGTTTCTTAATCCATTGTAGTTTTCAGCATTAAATTGCGAATCGGTTTCATACCCGTATTCCTGGTTCCCTATCTTTATGTCATTCTCATAATCTAGAAAGTTGGCGACGAGAATATCCTGCTTGCCATCTAAATTGTGATCCCAAATAGTGATCGATAGCGGCCAGTAAGGTTTTGGGATCTCACCTATTGTGGACCGACTAAAAGTTTTGCCATTTATGTTAGTGAGCAAGATTAATTCGTTAGTTTTACCATAAACTAGCTCTGGATATCCATCGTCATTCAAATCGCCAACAGCACAGCCATATCCACCAGGTAACTGCGCTTCTCCTGCTAAGGTGGTGACATCTGTAAAATACTGTCCGGCGATATTCTGATAAAGCTTGGAACCTGTCGGGTTGTTCCACCAATGTTGTTTTCCATATCGACGAGTAACGCCTTCGCCACCCACAACAAATACATCTTCATACCCATCTTGATTGAAATCTATGACACATACACCTGAACCCATTGCATCTTTGATACCGGATAGCTTTTCAGTGCGCTGAATATGTTTGAACATGATGCCCTTTACAAAGGCTGATTCTACAAATTGAACAGGCGTTTGCTCAGTTTGAAAATTGATAGGATTTACTGACTTGGAGGTTGTCGAAAAAGTAAAATCAAAAATGAGATTTAGTGATAAACAGATAACACTTATCAATCCAAAGGTAGGTAGTACTTTGATATTAAGAAGAGCTTTTTTCACAACAATCCTTGTTTTTCAATAAACTGTAACACTTTACGGGGAAGATGCCTTTAACGAAAGTCTATTCCGTTCACAGAATAGCAACAAGAAAAAAGAATATTCTTTACTTGAAAAAGTGACAAGTGTAATATTTACCTGTTGGTGTGAAAAATATACAATTTCTAGTGCTTTACTCATACGTCGATGATTTGCACTAGGTCTTAAGGTTCATGAAATACGACCCCGTGGGTGCAGGCTGGGCGTAATTTGTACGGAAAAAATAATAACAGAATGGATGCGGTTTATGGAAAGCAGTAAAATAACTAAAGCCTGTATTGTGCTTTTATGTCTTGTGCAATCTCTCTTTTTTAGTACGGCAGCACTTGCGACCCTAATTAATAATGGTGATTTTTCATCAGGACTGAATGACTGGAGCGACGCGAGTTTCACTGGCTCAGTGACAGAGAATGACGGTCAGGCTATTTTATCATCAGGTGATAATACTGACCCGTTTGCAGCCGTCCTAATACAAGGTGATGATGGAAGCTTCCTTTTTGATTCTCCAATCATGGTTGACCCTAATGTATCAATGTTAAGTGTCGATGCGGCGCTACTAAGTATGCTTTTTGATCCAACAGAGCAAGGCGGCTCTGCTTTCAGTGACACGCTTTTTTTGGCAATTTATGATGCGGTTGACTACACCTTTGATGCTGTGTTTGAAATTCCTGCACTTGGAAATGTAGCTGAAACCTTCTTATTTGATATGAGTGATTGGTTAGGCCGAGGAATTGCCATCTCATTTGAACTTGCCGATGAAGATGATGGTTTTAATCTTTCCTACTCAGTAGACAATGTCCTCTTTACTTACAATAACACGCCGGTGCCTGTGCCGGAACCAGAGTCCTTCATTATGTTACTCGTTGGCCTCACGCTGTTAGCTCGTTGTCGCAAGTCTGCGTAAACAAAAAACAAATTTATTATAGGGGCTAATTAGGTCCTTTTTAAGGAAGACGCTCGTTCTTTTAAAAGATCGAGTTATCAGGGAGATAAAAGTTTGAACACGGTTAAGTCACTACTTTTCATATTCGTTTGTTCGGTTGCTGCTTTACTCGTGAACGTAGGTAAGGCGAATGCGCAAGCGAATTCAGATGGTTGGGTAAAAGATACAAATATAGAAGTAAGCTGGAATAACCCAACACGTAGTAGGCGCTCACCCGATGCTACCGTTACGGCACAAATCACAAACAATAGTGATGAACCGATACACGGCCCGGTCCGCTTTGTTATCGAATCGCTTACGCCAGCTACTATATCGGTTGGCAATGCTGACGGCGAGTTAGGCGAACTGGACTATGTTGTAGCACTTCCGCAAAACCAGATACTGGAACCCGGTCAAAGCTTGACGGTTGGTCCCATCACTATTGTTGGTGGGCGCAGCAGTTTCGATATCAGTGGCTCTGCCTATGTTCAGGTATCATTAGAGCCTGTAGCACTGGAAGTGGATATCCTTTCACCCACCACGTTGTCCACCTTTGGAAGTTCGCCAGTAAATGTTACGGGTACTATTAATCAGGAAAATGCGGAATTAACATTAAATGGTGCAGTCATTGCGCATGATGGCAAACAATTTAGTGCCAATGTTGAACTAATCGAAGGATTTAATACCGTCGTAGCACGAGCGACCAATGCAAGTGGTGAGCAAACAACCGATTCTATTTCTGTATCACTGGACTTAACCCCTCCTTACATAACAATCGAATCTCATACAGAAGCACAAGAAGTTTACAGTGACAAAATAACTGTAACAGGCCTAGTTAATGATATTGTGCGCGGAACCGTCTCTGAAGAACAGGCAACGGTTGAAGTTAATGGCATTAAAGCGACCGTGTCTAACCGTAGCTATGCCGCAACGGATGTGCCCTTAAACGAGGGCGAAAATGTTCTTACGGTTACCGCTATCGATGAATCAGGCAACAGCGCATCTATATCGCAAAAAGTTATCTACAAAATTGCAACAGATAAACGCTTAGTATTGGTAAGTGGCCAAAACCAGACTGCACAAATCGGCAATAAACTACCTGAACGACTAATTGTAAAATTGGTTGATGGCTCTGATGCGCCAATCGCAGATGCAACTGTTGTTTTCAGGGTAACGCAAGGTGCGGGAATTGTTGGCAGCACGCCAGAAACATCCGGCCGAGCTATCATTGCGACGACTGACGCTGAAGGTATGGCGCGCACTGAATTTCAGGTGGGCTATCGCACAGGTGTCGCTAACCATAAGGTTCGCGCTAAAGTTGTTGGGGTTGAAAACGAGGTTGTTTTCCCTGCTTCAGCAACCAGCGTAACGGGCGACAAAATCAGCGTTAACTCAGGTAATAATCAGCGTGGTGTTGTAGGACAAACCTTACCAGCTCCGTTTGTTGTTGCAGTAACAGACAGTGGTGCCAATGTAGTGCAAGGAGCACGTGTACGATTTGATGTGATTAAAGGCGAGGGTGCTTTCCAAAATGAAGAAAGCAGCTATGAAACCTCGACCGACAGCGATGGTCGTGCGTCGGCGCAACTTACTTTAGGTTCACTTACGGGCATAGATGCCCAGCGCGTTGAAGCTGTATTGATTGACTCGCTTGAGGGTATGGATTTATTGGCAGGTTTCTCTGCGACAGCATTTGTACCAGCAGACGCCGGAATCACTAGCGTAAGTGGTGTTGTACTGGACAATCAAGACAAACCTTTGCCCGGTGTGACGGTGCGTATAGAAGGCACAGACAGGACCGCATTTACAGATCAACAAGGTCAGTTCACTGTTAATCAAGCGCCAGTTGGACCGGTTCATTTAATCGTGGATGGCTCAACCACGACTGCTTTTGGTGAGTATCCGACGTTAAGCTATCATATTGTAACCGTGTCAGGTGTGGACAACCCACTTTCTGGCCCGATCTACATGGTCAAACTAGACACAGATAATGGTGTGTATGCGGGTAAAGAAGACGTAGTACTTACTCTTGATAACTTCCCAGGATTTAAACTGGAAATCGCAAAAGATTCAGTGACATTCCCAGACGGTTCGCGTGAAGGGATTATTTCAGTCACACCTGTAAATGCTTCAAAAGTACCAATGGCGCCGCCCAATGGCATGCAACCTCAATTCATCGTAACAATCCAGCCAGTTGGCGCGACCTTCTCTCCTGCTGCGAAATTAACGCTACCTAATGTAGATGGCCATGCGCCAGGTGCACAGGTTGAAATGTATTCTTTTGATCACGACTTAGAAGAATTCGTAGCTATAGGTTTGGGTACAGTTTCGGAAGATGGCTCAGTTGTTTCATCCAACCCTGGTGTGGGTGTTGTGAAAGCAGGCTGGCACTGTGGTTCACAGCCGGGCGGTTCAGGTACAGCCCACAACTGTCCAGAGTGTCAGAAGTGTCAAGGCAGTTCATGTGTAAGAGATCCTGCACAGGATAATAAACCTCGTTCTCAGCAGACGCCAGAAGATTGTAAAACACAGTTGTGCAAGGGCTCTAAACCAAATCCGGGCGACATTCCGGTAAGTGCAGATGTGAAATACGATTGCAAAAAGCCAGGGTGCGATGGGGAAAATCCAATTTTTGATGTTCCAGATGATGGAGATATATCTGAAGACGACAAAAAGTGCGGAATGTGCTCTGGCGGTGAAAAAGTGCCAGATGAAAGTAAGAATAAACAGGAATGTGGTGACGGTTCCGATGCTAAAGCGTGTTACACCTGTAAAGATGGAAGTTGTGGAAACCATTGCGAAGCAAGTAATGAAAAAATAACAAAGTCCATTGAGGTAAAAGGCGATCACCCTTTGTTAAAAGGACTTGATGTTTTAAACAATGGTATGCCGTACGCAAAGCTTGAAATGAAAGGTTCATTTGCATTAAACGAAGAAAGTGGTGAAAAGTGCTGCAAAGATTGCTCTATTGGCAAAAACCCGAAACCATACACTAAAACCGAATTAAAGGGCTCAGGTTCACTGGAAGCGACCTTTATTGTTCCTGGACTAGGCCTATTGTATAAGTTGCCAATCAAAACCTATGGCCCAGTTAAACTAGGTGGTGAGGTTGAGTTTGGGCCTGGTGCGAAAGGTAATTTAGGTGTTTCTGCATCTGGTTCAACAGAAGAATCAGAGTGTGACCCAGAAACGTGCGGTTTATTGAAGCTCGGAACCTCAGGGTCGCTAGCTTTAGGTGTTTTTGCAAAGGTCGCAGGCGCGGTCGAATACTGTAATATTTTTAATGAACAAGACTGTGACAAATTAATTGCAGGTGAAGCTGAAGCTTCATCAACTATTAATGTTGGTGCTTCTGCAGATTACAAAGACTATAAAGGTGAAAAATGCACCAGCTCTGATTGTTATAGCTATAGCTATGGCAAAGCGGAGTTTAAAGCAAATGCTCAGTATAAAGTTGAAGTAGGTGGGTTATATAAATATCAATATCAAAACGAAGTTTCAGTAACTTTTGGTGAGGCTGGTTCAGGAGGTACGTGTGGATAGCACGAGAATTTTTAAAGCTTTATTTTTTTGTATTTTCTTAAGCTCATATTCAATTGGTGCATTAGCAGAGCAAAAGAGAACCTCATTTATTTTGGCCGAATCGCCCAGAGGTGAGGTTTCAGTTGCTGGTAGCATTGTTGTAGATAATTTGTTTCATAAAACTCAACTGTCGTTGAATGAGAGCGATACTAAAAACAGTATTCAAACCTTATCTAGGTATTACACACTTGCGAAGGAAAACGACAAGGCAAAGTTGCGAAAGTTGTCGTATGTTAAAGATGGTTCTTATTCTTGGATGAGTAGAGAACTGAATAATATCCCTGATAAATTCGAGGGGTTTGCTAAGTTGCGAAAAGCTGATGCCACTCACAAATTGTTTTGGGGAGATTACGAACTTTTTATTGTTGATTGGTTCACCGAAGCTCCTCAGAAAGTTATGAGCTGGTACGAGGCGGTTATATGTGCAGAAAATAGCCAATGCCACATCAGCAATTTATTGCTTAATGGGAAAACTTCGAGTTCTATCTTCTCCAGTGTGCTTACAGATGTTTACGCTAAGCCACTAAAAAAAGTGCCAAACCTGCCATACTCTGTTAGCTATAGACCCAAGCCAATTAGTGATT
The DNA here is from genome assembly GCF_003989595.1 of Alteromonas sp. KS69. NCBI lineage: Bacteria > Pseudomonadati > Pseudomonadota > Gammaproteobacteria > Alteromonadales > Alteromonadaceae > Alteromonas > Alteromonas sp. KS69. Next base: position 262,148 of record NZ_PYHU01000003.1, read on the forward strand.
CTAATCAAAATGCGCTCGTTTTTAATTTTGAAGTTGAGTGGTTGAACGAGCCATTGAACTTTAATGCAGATAAAAAAAGTAAACTACAAGATAAGAATGTTCAGTTCACACATTTAGAGTCATTCCTGAGAGAACTTTGGGCTGTGCGCGGAGATACAGTAAAAAGAATAGTTAAAGAAAAGACATATAAAACGTCTTTAGATGCCCATTGGCTCGATTTTTCTACGAGAAATCTTATTCCTGTGATAGATCCTCGCTTGGGTTATAGCCTAAGCAACTACACGCCTGTTGCTTATTTGGACAGGTTGTCCAAAATTGATGAAGTGAAAGTTGAGGGTGTACTTCATGCTAGAAATGAAATGTACGTCATCATTACTGCTTCACTACTAAATCAACAGCAGTTAGTTATTATTACTTTGGATCGAAAAACTAAAAAACTAAAACAAACACCAAACAACTTTAAACTTCAAGAGATTGTTAATTCTCCAGAGTTTTATAGAAAAATGGCTTCTATCGTTAATAAGAGAGCTTAAATTTGAAAGCGGGCGACGAAATTGATGCTACAGGCAACCTAGTTGCTTCTAGTTATTGCAACGCCAAATTGAACATAAATAAAGATGTAGTCGCTATCACTCCTAACCTCAGAAGTTATTTGTTTGAATGGGGATTACACATATTTTGTTGGACAGTGTGCATATTTATGTCGGTTAAAGTTTGGCAGTTGGAGCCAAACCTTGATTCGAAAACCGAATTCGTTATTGTCGTGTTTACACTGGGGGGACTCTTTAGTTTAGGTACGGCCTTTATATGCAGAAGAAGCAGAAGAAAATTCTATTTTGACCTAAACGAAAGAGTGCTGAATGTCGGCAGTTCGAATAGCCCGAAAACTAAAGTTGCTTTTGATTCGTTTGAAAAGCTTCTGCTTGTTACAACTCGAATATATAGTACTGAGTCGCCACTCACTTGTTTTGAACTAAGCGTTCTAACCAATAACCAAAAAAGAGTTGTTTTAATGTATCACAGTGATTATCACCAAATCCAAAATGATTCAGATGTACTCGCTGAAATACTGGGATTAGAAGTGGAAAGTCTAGAGGCTTGACACCACCAATAATTAGTTTTGCTCACATTAAAATGATTGCAATTGCAGTAAAGTTGCTTGTTTAAGTTAACCAATATACACCACAATGAGTGTCGCAGGGATAGAGATGAGAAAGGGACAATTAAACTTACTTTTACTCACTGGTTTATGTTTTTCAGCATTTTTTCTCAAGACTAATGCAACAGAGCTTGATAAAAACTGTGTCATAAATATTTTAAATCGTACCATTCAAGTAAGTGAAGATGGTGGCTGGGCTTTACCAAACGTTCCTTCCAATATGGGGCAAATCAGAGCCAGAGCGACCTGTAAACTGGAAGATGGCCGCACCGTCTCTGGTCAAAGTGATTATTTTAATGTGGTACGTAACGGCATTACAAAAGTTGGTGATATCAAGTTTGAAAAATTGGATCCTATCCCCGTATCATTGCGTTTTTCGACAACGGATACGCTCCTTCTAGACAATCCAAAACAAACCTTCCCTTTAACCGTCACTGGTTTTTTTGCCGATGGCAGTGTAGATGACTTAACTGCAGGGGACAAAGGAACAAACTACTCAAGTACAAACGAGACTATTGCTTCTGTTAGTACAGACGGTGTGGTTACAGCTAGAGCTAATGGTGTTGCACTCATAAGTGCTAGGAAGGATGGCGTGCTAGCAAGCCGTCGAGTAGAAGTCAGAATCGGTGGCGATATGGATTCAGACGGAATTCCGGATGATGCAGAACGTGCGCTTGGACTTAATCCAAATGACCCAATTGATGCGTTAGAAGATCACGACAACGATGGGTTATCGGCGCTCGAAGAGTATCAGGCGGGTACCAACATTTTTGAAGCCGACACAGATGGTGATGGTCTTACTGATTTAGAAGAACTTACTGGTGGAACGAATGGTTTTGTTACTAATCCGCTTTTAGCTGACTCCGATGGAGATGGTATTTCTGATGGACTGGAAATAGCCGGTGGTTCAGATCCGAATGATTCAGAAAGCGGCAATTTGACAGACTATCTTGATTTCATAACGGTATCCCCAGAGAACTTACTCCTAACTTATAATGCCATTGATGGTGAAGCTAGCGGCAAGCTTTCTGTCACAGGCTACATGCTTGACGGCACTTCTGTAGATTTAACTCAGCAATCTAGTGGTACTCGCTATACTACCGACGATATAACCATTGCTAACTTCGGCTTATCAGACGGCGAAATTTTTGCGGGTCAATCAGGCGAAACGACAATAACGGTGACCAACCGTGACGAGAGTTTCGTTGTTAATGTGACGGTGACTCAGTTCGATCCAGTTGTGCAATCTACGGTGTCTATTCCGGGCTACGCAAATAATGTCGATATTCAAGGTAACTTAGCTTATATAGCCGCTGGCGATTCTGGGCTGCAAGTGATTAGCGTCGTAGATACCTTGAATCCTGAAATCATTGGAAGTGTAGATACACAGGGTATTAGCATCGATGTTAAAGCAGTTGGATCCTACGCTTATTTGGCTGACGGTTCTGAGGGTGTGCAAATAGTAGATATATCTGAACCTGAAAACGCGAAAATTGTATCAAAACTTGACACTGCTGGCACTGCGCAAGACTTATCGGTAAAAGGAGACTTCGTTTTTGTTGCGGATGGCTCTGCCGGTATCGAAATATTCAATGTTGCGAATCCTAACAAACCTTTTGCAATTGGTTCTACCGAACACCTTACCGATGTAAAAGGTATTGCTGTAGAAAACAACTTTATGGTCGCCGTGGGTGGAACAACGTTATCCTTATTTGATATTGAAGACCCATCAGCGCCATTACACCTTTCTTCGGTTAATATCGGCACAGTTAAAGACGTCGAAATCAGTAATGAATATGTTTATGTTGCAGCTTACAGCACTGGCTATCGTATTTATAAGATCACGGATGCTGGAATGTTGGAACTCAAAGGCGGAGACAGGACCTTCGTTCCACGCGATGTTGCGGTGACAAATGGCTTTACCTTTTTTGCTGAGCAATTATTCCCAAATGTTGTTGCTTATGTGAATACTAAAAATCCTGACGAACCATTCTTCCAGGATACGATCAATCTTTCTCCTTTAGGTGATTACGCAGGTACCGGTATTGCGCTTAACGCAACCCATGCTTTTATTACAGAAGAAAGATATGTTGTGGGCTCAGACTACAAAGCGACGGGCGATACGAAACTGTTTATCGCGCAATATAGAGAGCTAAACGATGCGAATGGAATACCTCCAACTGTCTCGCTAGTTGAGCCTGCAACAGACGGCGTTACAGTTGAAGGTGCAAGACTAACGTTAACTGCAGATGCACAGGATGACATTGCCGTTGGCAAAGTCGATTTTTATGTCAATAATTTGCTCGTTGCACAGGACACTACCTATCCGTATTCCGTTCCTTTCACTGTTCCTCAGAATGTTGGAAATATTGCGGTTAAAGCAGTAGCAACAGATCTGGGCTCTAACAGTACAACAACGGTTACCGTTACGCTTGAAGTGCAAAATGATGAAGACGGTGACGGTCTCGGTGATGAAGAAGAAGCTAACACCTGGATGACGGACGCCAATAACCCTGACACCGATGGGGATGGTCTGATAGACGGGGAAGAAGTAGCGCGTGGGATTAACCCTAACAATCAGGATTCCGATGGCGATGGCAGAAAAGACGGCGATGAGGTTGCAGCAGGTACCGACCCAGCGAACCCCGATATTATTGCGCCTACCACAGTTGCAACTGAGCCGACTACTGATGAAACTGAGGTGGCGGAAAACAGTGCTATTATTGTTACTTTTTCAGAGGCTCTATCGCGTAAGTCTGTCAACGCTAATTCTATCCGTGTGTATGGAGACGGTGGAGTACCAGTTCCGGGTAATGTTAAGTTAATTGGCGGTGATACGCAGGTATTGTTTACGCCTAATGCACTAATGGCAGATTACACAGTGCATGAAGTTGTTATCGGTATTGTAAAAGACACTGCAGGTAATCCGTTGGCACAAGAACAACGGTTTACTTTCGAAACCGGAAATACTGTTGATACAGTTAGACCAACTGTTAGCAATATTAACCCAGTTCACAACGCAAAAGACGTTCCCGTTAATATTGCATTAACTGTGGTGATGAGTGAACGGATCGACCCGGAAAGTGTAACCAGTGATAGCTTCTATATCGAAGATAACTCGACAAGGGAACGTATTGAAGGGTTAATAGATGTTAAGGACGATAGCACGACTATCACTTTTACCCCTAATGCGGCGTTTCTTGTAGGAAGGCAACACAGAATATATTTGAGAAGTGGAATTAAAGACCTCTTTGGTAATTCCATGTCTAACCGTAATTACTATTTTACTACAGCGTTTGATGCTGATGGTGTTGCTCCACTGATCAGTAGTATTAGTGTTAATGAAGGAGAAACATCTGTACCTGTTAATGCCAGGTTGAATGTGAGGTTTGATGAAGCGATAAACAGCTATTCAACTAAGAACATACAACTCTTTAAGGGTGATGAAATTGTTGCAGTAGACCTTACCAATAGCAGTGATCTGCGCACAGCAACCTTAAAGCCTAAGTTAAACTTGGAGCCTGAGACAGGCTATACCCTAGTTGTTGATGGTATTTCTGATCTTAGTGGTAATCTGCTTGAATCTGCACAATCAACTTCTTTCACCACAGGTACTCAAACTGATACACAAACAGGGTCATTG